>NZ_JQJT01000024.1:0-156275 GCF_000745665.1 Burkholderia sp. WP42
GCGCCGCTCGCGGGCGAGATGAGCGGCCACGTGTTCTTCAAGGATCGCTGGTACGGCTTCGACGACGGGCTGTACACGGGTGCGCGGCTGCTTGAGATTCTGGCGAAGACGGCCGATCCGAGCGCGGTGCTCAATGCGCTGCCGGACGCGATGAGCACGCCGGAACTGCAACTCAAGCTGGAAGAAGGCGAGAACTTCCGTCTGATCGAGAAGCTGCAGAGCGAAGCGAAGTTCGACGGCGCGGACGAGGTCGTGACGATCGACGGGCTGCGCGTCGAGTATCCGGACGGCTTCGGCCTCGCGCGCTCGTCGAACACGACGCCGGTGGTCGTGCTGCGCTTCGAGGCGGAGACGCAGGAAGGGCTCGAGCGCATCCAGGCGGATTTCCGCCGAGTGCTGACGGCTGCGAAGCCGGACGTCAATCTGCCGTTCTGAGCGCGCGGCCTGACGGCCGCCAACCGGCGCGACGGTCGCACGAGCCGGCGCGCGTTCTCCCCAAAAGCGGCGCATGCCAGCGGCATGCGGCCGCTTTTTGTCTGTGCGAGCGCCGCGGCGCGATAAAATCGCGTCTTTATGCCTGTCGCCGGCCATCCGCCGGCGTTTTTTCAGCGTGCAAAAGATCCTGATCGTGCGCGTGTCGTCGCTGGGCGACGTCGTGCACAACATGCCGGTGATCGCCGATATCCGGCGTCGCCATCCCGATGCGCAGATCGACTGGCTCGTCGAGGAGAGCTTCGTCGACCTCGTGCGGCTCGTCGACGGCGTGCGCAACGTGCTGCCGTTCTCGCTGCGCCGCTGGCGCCGGAAGCCGTTCTCGGGCGCGACGTGGCGCGAGATCGGCGCATTCCGCAAGCGCGTCGCGGCCGAACAGTACGATCTCGTGATCGATTGCCAGGGGCTCATCAAGACCGCGTGGGTCGCGAGCTGGGCGCGCGGCCCGCTCGTCGGCCTCGGCAATCGCACCGACGGCGCCGGCTACGAATGGCCGGTGCGCTTCTTCTATCGCAAGCGCGTGCCGATCGCGCCGCGCACGCATGTGGTCGAGCGCTCGCGCCAGCTCGTCGCGGCCGCGCTGGGCGACCCGGCGCCGACGCCGGCCGATCCGATCGACTTCGGCCTCGATACGCGCGCGGCGGCGCTTGCGGTCGGCGCGCTCGGCCTGAACCTGCCGGTACCCTACGTGGTGTTCGTGCACGCGACCTCGCGCGCCGACAAGCAATGGCCCGACGCCGCGTGGATCGAGCTCGGCCAGGCGCTGGTGCGGCGCGGCGCGTCGCTCGTGCTGCCGTGGGGCAACGACGCGGAGCGCGCGACCAGCGAGCGGCTCGCGAAGGAGTTCGGCGCGGCCGCGATCGTGCCGCCGCGGCTGTCGCTGCCGGCCGTGGTCGGGCTGATCGACGGCGCGGCCGCGACCGTCGGGGTTGACACAGGTCTGGTTCACATCGCGGCAGCGCTGAAGCGCCCGACGGTCGAACTGTACAATTTCGCGACGGCGTGGCGCACCGGCGGTTACTGGTCGCCGAACGTCGTCAATCTCGGCACGGCGGGGCAGCCGCCGTCGATCTCACAGGTGAAGGCGGCGCTCGCGGGCTTCGGGCTGCTGTGATGCCCGCCACACCTGCCCCGCCTTGCCTGCCTGTCACGCACGCGAACCGATCATGAGCGAATCCCAGATCATCGAAGTCCCGTCCGCCGACTGGAGCGGACACAACCTGTCGACGCCGCGCGAACAGCTGCTGGCCGCGGTCGAGGAGGGCAAGGTGCTGTATTTCCCGCATCTGCGCTTCGCGATCGAAGGCGGCGAGGAAGCGCTGCTCGATCCGGCGCTGGCCGATCCGAAGCGCAAGAACATCAGCCTCGCGCCGAACGGCGGCGCGCTCGCCGGCGTGCTCGGCGACAGCGTCACGCAGTCGGCCGTGCGCGCGCTGGTCGCGCGCTTCCAGAAGCAGGCCGGCACGCTGGTCGACGGGCTCTTTCCCGAATATCGCGGCAAGTTGCGCGTCGCGCCGACGAGCCTGCGGCTGATGCAGGTCGAGACGCGCCAGACGTCGTGGCGCAAGGACGACAGCCGGCTGCACGTCGACGCGTTCCCGTCGCGGCCCAACTACGGCGAGCGCATCCTGCGCGTGTTCACCAACGTGAACCCGGCCGGGCAGCCGCGCGTGTGGCGCGTCGGCGAGCCGTTCGAGACCGTCGCGAAGCGCTTCCTGCCGAAGATCCGCCCGCAGCTGCCGGGCTCCGCGTGGCTGCTGAACCTGCTGCACGTGACGAAGTCGCCGCGCAGCGCCTACGACCACCTGATGCTGAACCTGCACGACAGCATGAAGGCCGATCTCGACTACCAGAAAACCTGCTCGCAGCAGACGATCCCGTTTCCGCCGGGCAGCGTGTGGATATGTTTCTCCGATCAGACTTCTCACGCTGTGATGTCCGGCCAGTTCATGCTCGAGCAGACGTTCTTCCTGCCGGTCGACGCGATGGTGCGCCGCGAATGCGCACCGCTCGGCATTCTCGAGCGCCTGACCGGCAGGACGCTGGTTTGAGCGCGCGCCGCATCGCCGCCGGCGACGGAGCCCGTTCATGCTGAGGGCGATCTATCGCGCGCTGTGGTGGCTCGTCGCGCCGGTCGCGGTGGTCCGGCTCTATGTGCGTTCGCGCAAGGAGCGCGGCTATCGTGAGCATATCGGCGAGCGCTTCGGCTACGTCGCCGGCCGCTCGCCCGACGACCGTGCGCCGCTGATCTGGGTGCATGCGGTGTCGGTGGGCGAGACGCGCGCGGCGCAGCCGCTGATCGATGCGCTGATGCGTGCGCGCCCCGACGCGCGCATCCTGCTCACGCACATGACGCCGAGCGGCCGCGCGACCGGCGAGCAGCTGTTCGGCGAGCGCGTGCTGCGCTGCTATCTGCCGTACGACATGCCGGGCGCGGTGCGCCGCTTTCTACATGCATGGCGGCCGACGCTGGGCCTCGTGATGGAAACCGAGGTGTGGCCGACGCTGATCGACGAATGCCGCCGCGCCGACGTGCCGCTCGTGCTGACCAATGCGCGGATGTCCGCGCGGTCGCACCGGCGCGCGGCGAAATTCGGCAACGCGACGCGCGACGTGTTCGGCGGCTTCTCGCGCGTGCTCGCGCAGAGCCCGGCCGACGCGGAGCGGCTGACGTCGCTCGGCGCGCGCAACGTGGCCGTGCTCGGCAACCTGAAGTTCGACATGACGACGCCGCCGGAGCTGGCCGCGCGCGGCCATGCATGGCGCGATGCGATCGGCACGCGGCCCGTGTGGGTCGCCGCGAGCACGCGCGAGAACGAGGAGGCGCTGGTGCTGCAGGCGTTCGCCGCGATGCGTACGCCCGGCGCGCTGCTGATTCTGGTGCCGCGCCATCCGCAGCGCTTCGCCGAGGTCGAGGCGCTGGTCGCGCGTCAGGGCCTGAAGTGCGTGCGGCGTTCGGTGTGGGGTGCGAATGCCGCGGCGCTCGCAGCGGGCCGGCCTGCCGCGGCGGAGCCGTTGCCGTCCGACGTGACGGTCCTGCTCGGCGATTCGATGGGCGAGCTGGGCGCGTACTACGCGGCCGCCGACATCGCGTTCATCGGCGGCAGCCTGCTGCCGCTCGGCGGGCAGAATCTGATCGAGGCGTGTGCGGTCGGCGTGCCGGTGCTGATCGGCCCGCACGTGTTCAACTTCACGCAGGCGACCGCCGATGCGGTCGCGGCCGGCGCCGCGCTGCAGGTCGCCGATCCGCTCGATCTCGCGCACGTGCTCGACGCGCTGTTCGCGGATCATGCGCGGCGCATCGCGATGGGCGCGGCCGGCTCGGCGTTCGCGGCGCGCCATCGCGGCGCGACCGCGCGCTCGGTCGACGTGCTCGCGGCGCTGCTGCCGGCCGTCGAGCGCGGCGCGCGCACGGCGCAGCAAGTCTCCGACGACGACTGACCGCGGGCCGGCGTGGCGGCAGCGGGCCGCTGCCACGCGGCAGGTCAGACCGTCAGCAATCCCTTCTTTTCGATGAACGCGATGACGTCGGCGACGCCGTCGAGCGCCTTCAGGTTCGTCATCACGTAAGGGCGCTCGCCGCGCATCTTCTTCGTGTCGGACGCCATCACGTCGAGGTTCGCACCGACGAGCGGCGCGAGGTCGGTCTTGTTGATCACCAGCAGGTCGGACTTCGTGATGCCCGGGCCGCCCTTGCGCGGAATCTTCTCGCCGCCGGCGACGTCGATCACGTAGATCGTCAGGTCCGACAGCTCGGGGCTGAACGTCGCCGCGAGATTGTCGCCGCCCGACTCGATGAACACGACGTCGGCATCGGGGAAGCGCGACAGCATGCGATCGACGGCTTCGAGGTTGATCGACGCATCCTCGCGGATCGCCGTGTGCGGGCAGCCGCCCGTCTCGACGCCCATGATGCGTTCCTCGGGCAGCGCGCCCGCGACCGTCAGCAGGCGCTGGTCTTCCTTCGTGTAGATGTCGTTGGTGATCGCGACGAGGTCGTAGGTGTCGCGCATCGCCTTGCACAGCATTTCGAGCAGCGTGGTCTTGCCGGAGCCGACCGGGCCGCCGATGCCGACGCGCAGCGGCGGCAGTTTCTTGGTGCGGCGGGCGGGCGAGGAAGCAGGTGCGTTCATGGTGTGGGGCAGGTTCAGGAGCGGAACAACCGCGAATACTGGGTTTCGTGCCGCGCGGACAGGATGCCCAGCTGCGGCGCGAACGTGTTGACGGCGTCGGGCGGCGTCGCGAGCGCGCGCTTCACGGCCGCGTCGATCGCGCCGCGCAGCGCGACGATGATGCGCTGGCCGGCAAGCTGGCCGAGCGGCACCGCTTTCAGCGCGGCCGAGGTCTGGTTCTCGACCCAGCCGAACGCGTATGCGGCGAGCGTCGCGTCGGCGCCGGCGTCGTGCGCGGCGGCCGCGTAGGCGAACGCGGTAGGCAGCGCGACGGGCTTCAGCGCGGCGAGCGTCGCGCGGCGCGCGGCATCGCCCCATTCGAGCGAGGCGCAAAGCTGCGCGAGCGACCAGCCCATCTGCTCGGTTTCGCGGCGCAATTCCGCCGACTCGCGGCTCGCGACGAACCACGCGTTCTCGCGCGCCAGTGCGTCGGCGTCGTGCGCGTGCCAGCGCGCGAGCTGGTGCGCGAGGAACGGCAGTTCGCCGTGCGCGAGCACGTCGGTCAGCCCGCTCGCGATCCAGTCGCGCGCGGTGTCGGCGTCGCGGATCAGGTTCGCGTCGAGCGCGGCCTCGAAGCCCTGCGAATAGCTGAATGCGCCGATCGGCAGCGCGGGCGACGCGAGATGCAGCAGCGCGACGAGCTCAGTGGTGGTCATGGCCGTGGTGGCCGTGCGCGCAGCCCGGGCCGTGTTGGTGATCGTGGTCGTGATCGTGCGGATGCGGATGCGGATGCGCGTGCCCGTGGTGTTCGCCGAACACCTGCTGCGCGAGCGCGTAATCCTCGGCGAACGTCGCATCGTGGCCATGCTTGTGGCCGCCGCCGTAGGCGCCGGCTTCCGGCTGGAACGGCGCCTGCGTTTCGTCGACCTGCGTGCCGAGCCGGCGCAGCATGTCCGCGAGCACCGGATCGGCTTCGAGCTTCAGGTAGCCGTCGCCGATCTCGACCGGCGTGTGCCGGTTGCCGAGGTGATACGCGGCGCGCATCAGCGTGAGCGGATCGTGCGCACGCACGAGCAGCACCGTTTCGGGCGCCGCGACGATGCGCACCAGCGCGCCGTCGTCGGCGACCAGCACGTCGCCGTCGCGCAGCACGGTGCCGCGCGGCAGCAAGACGGCGACGTCCTCGCCGGTATCGAGCGTGGCCGCGACGCGGCTCTTGCAACGGGCGTCAAAGGCGAGCGTGAGGGTCGGCGCGCGCGCGACGAGCGACGCGGCGAGCTTCACGTTGGGGGCGATGCGTTTGTCGAGCGTGCGCATGAAACGAAGACCGGCAATCAGAACAGGAAATAGCGCTGCGCCATCGGCAGCACCGTCGCGGGCTCGCAGGTGAGCAGCTGGCCGTCGGCGATCACGTCGTAGGTTTCGGGATCGACGCTGATCGACGGCCGCCACGCGTTGTGGATCATGTCGGCCTTCGTCACGTTGCGGCAGTTGCGCACCGGCACGATCCGCTTCGCGAGCCCGTAGCGCTCGGCGATGCCCGCGTCGGCGGCCATCTGCGACACGAAGGTCAGCGACGTGCGCGCGAGCGCACCGCCGCGCGTGGCGAACATCTCGCGGTAATGGACCGGCTGCGGCGTCGGGATCGACGCGTTCGGGTCGCCCATCTGCGCCATCGCGATCATCCCGCCCTTCAGGATCATCGACGGCTTGATGCCGAAGAACGCCGGCTCCCACAGCACGAGGTCGGCCCACTTGCCGGGCTCGATCGAGCCGACTTCGTGCGCGATCCCGTGCGTGATGGCCGGGTTGATCGTGTACTTCGCGACGTAGCGCTTCGCGCGGAAGTTGTCGTTGCGCGCGTTGTCCTCGGGCAGCGCACCGCGCTGCACCTTCATCTTGTGCGCGGTCTGCCAGGTGCGGATGATCACCTCGCCGACGCGGCCCATCGCCTGCGAATCGGACGACAGCATCGACAGCGCGCCGAGGTCGTGCAGGATGTCCTCGGCCGCGATCGTCTCGCGGCGGATCCGCGATTCGGCGAACGCGAGGTCTTCCGCGATCGACGGGTCGAGGTGGTGGCACACCATCAGCATGTCGAGATGCTCGTCGAGCGTGTTGATCGTGTACGGGCGCGTCGGATTCGTCGACGACGGCAGCACGTTCGATTCGCCGCACACCTTCAGGATGTCCGGCGCATGGCCGCCGCCCGCGCCTTCGGTGTGGTACGTGTGGATCGTGCGGCCCTTGAACGCGGCGACCGTCGATTCGACGAAGCCGCCTTCGTTCAGCGTGTCGGTGTGGATCGCGACCTGCGTGTCGGTGTCGTCGGCGACCGACAGGCAGTTGTCGATCGCGGCGGGCGTCGTGCCCCAGTCCTCGTGCAGCTTCAGGCCGATCGCGCCGGCCGCGATCTGCTCGACGAGCGGCTGCGGCACGCTCACGTTGCCCTTGCCGAGGAAGCCGAGGTTGATCGGCCAGCCGTCGGCCGCCTGCAGCATCCGCTCCATGTGCCACGGGCCCGGCGTGCAGGTGGTCGCGTTGGTGCCGGTGGCCGGCCCCGTGCCGCCGCCGAGCATCGTCGTGACGCCCGATGCGAGCGCCTCGTCGATCTGCTGCGGGCTGATGAAGTGGATGTGCGTATCGATGCCGCCCGCGGTGACGATCAGTCCTTCGCCGGCGATCACCTCGGTGGCCGCGCCGATCGCGATCGTCACGCCGGGCTGGATGTCCGGGTTGCCGGCCTTGCCGATCGCGGCGATGCGGCCGTGCTTGATCGCGATGTCGGCCTTCACGATGCCCCAGTGGTCGAGGATCACCGCGTTGGTGATGATGGTGTCGGGTACGTCGGCGGCCACGCGCTGCGACTGGCCCATCCCGTCGCGGATCACCTTCCCGCCGCCGAATTTCACTTCTTCGCCGTAGATCGTGTAGTCGCGCTCGATCTCGATCAGCAGTTCGGTGTCGGCGAGCCGCACGCGGTCGCCCGTCGTCGGCCCGAACATTTCCGCGTACGCGCGGCGGCTCAAGCGTAGTGTCATGTGCTGTTCCTGAAGAGCGGGGCGCGGCTTACAGCGGCCCCATCACCTTGCCCTGAAAACCGTAGACGGCGCGGTCGCCGGCCAGCTCGACGAGCTCGACGGTGCGCGTCTGGCCCGGCTCGAAGCGCACGGCCGTGCCGGCCGCGATGTTCAGCCGGAAACCGCGCGCGGCCGCGCGATCGAACGACAGCGCGTCGTTGACTTCGAAGAAGTGGTAATGCGAGCCGACCTGCACCGGCCGGTCGCCGGTGTTCGCGACGACGAGCGAGCGCGTCGCGCGGCCGGCGTTCAGTTCGTGCTCGCCGTCGTCGGTGAGGATTTCGCCGGGGATCATGCGTGCTACCTCGATCACGGAATCGGATGGTGGACGGTGACGAGCTTGGTGCCGTCGGGGAAGGTCGCTTCGACCTGGATGTCGGGGATCATCTCGGGAACGCCGTCCATCACGTCGTCGCGCGTGAGCAGCGTCGTGCCGTAGTGCATCACCTCGGCGACGGTCTTGCCGTCGCGCGCGGCTTCCATCAGCGCGGCGGTGATGAACGCGACCGCTTCCGGATAGTTCAGCTTCAGCCCGCGCGCGCGGCGGCGCTCGGCCAACAGCGCTGCCGTGAAGATCAGCAGCTTGTCCTTCTCTCGGGGAGTCAGTTTCATGAAGGCAGTCGTTCAGGAAAACGTAATTGTTGTCGATGCACGGGAGGCCGGCATGCTCGCGGCTCATCGTAGCACCGCGCCGTTTTCCGGGTGGCATGTATTGCTTATGTAATCAGCAAGGTGCGTGCCATGCCGCGAGCCCGCCGGCGATGCATCGATGCGCGCTCGTGGTGCGCGATGCATGAAACGGGGGCGCGTCAGATGGGGCGTTGCGTCGGATTGGTGCGTGCGCTCAGGTTTGCCAGAGGCGCAGCGGACGTGCGTCGACGCGATGCACGATCGGGCGCAGCGCGAGCCAGCAGTCAGTGAAATGGCGTTGCAACGCCTCCATCGACGTGGCGAGCGTGCGCACCAGCACGACGCCCGGCGTCACGCAGGTCGCGCCGGCGCGCAGCGTGTCGTCGAACGGCATGCGTGCGGCGAGCGACTCGGCCAGCGCGGCGTCGCATGCGGCGCCGGCCGCCCACAGCGTGCCGTACACGGGGAAGCCGGCGAGGCCCTGCAACGCGCCGCGCAGCGGATCGTGCGCGTCGAGCAGCGCGCGTTCGGTCCAGAGCGGCCGGCCGTCGGCATCGACGAGCGTCGCGTGCGACGCGATGCGGCCGGCCGACCACGTTTCGCCGGCCGCCTGCCGGCCGAGCTGCGTCGCGTCCCAGCCGATCGCGCTCGCGTGCGCGCCCAGCGACAGCGTGAAGTCGAGCGCGGCATGCGCGGCATCGAAGAACAGGTTGTTCTGCGGCAGCCAGTCGAGCTTCGCGTGCGCGCCGACCTTGATGTCGATGCGCTGCGTCGCGTCGAGCCCGTTCGACTTGTACCACTTGGTTGCGCCGGGCGTCGTCAGCACCGCATGGGTGCCGTCGCCGAGCGCGATGTCGAGGTCGAGGCGGTCGCCGCCCGCGACCCCGCCCGGCGGGTGAACGATCACCGCGTGGCAGACGCCGTCGCCTTCCGGGTACAGCGGCCGCTGCACGCGCAGCGGCCCTTCATGCAGCCGGTGCACGAGCGTCGTGCGCATGCCGTGCCGCTCGAAGCCGAGTTCGAGGCGGCCGCGCCATGACTTGGCGGCGGCGGGGCGGGACAGGGAAGCGTGGGAATCGGCGGCGGACATCGGCGGGAAGCTGGGACAGGCGGACGAAACGACGATGCTAACGCAACAATATGCGCTTGGGCGGCGCGGGTTGTCGGTTGCTGCTCGCCGTCGCCTGCCGCCGCCGCCATTACACCGCGATCAACTCGCGCACGCCGTTCGTTTCCATATCCTGCGCCTCGCCGCCCGCGACGATCTCGCCGCGGCTCATCACCCAGTAGCGATCGGCGATCGAGCGCGCGAAATCGTAATACTGCTCGACCAGCAGCACGGTCATCTTCGATTCGTCGACGAGCTGACGCAGCGTGCGCCCGATGTCCTGGATGATCGACGGCTGGATCCCTTCGGTCGGCTCGTCGAGGATCAGCAACTGCGGTTCGCTCATCAGCGCGCGGCCGATCGCCAGCTGCTGCTGCTGGCCGCCGGAAAGGTCGCCGCCGCGTCGCGCGCGCATGTCCTTCAGCACCGGGAACAGTTCGTAGATCCGGTCGGGCACCTTCGACGGCGCCTTGCGGCTCGCCGCGCCGACCAGCAGGTTTTCCTCGACGGTCAGCCGCGGAAAGATGTCGCGGCCCTGCGGCACGTACGCGAGCCCGGCCGCGACGCGCGCATACGGCGGCAGCGTGCCGAGCGCGGTGCCGCGCCACGACACGCTGCCGCTCTTCGCCGCGACGACCCCCATCAGGCAGCGCAGCAGCGTGCTCTTGCCCACGCCGTTGCGGCCGAGCAGCACGGTCAGCTTGCCGTCGTCGGCGCTCAGGTTCACGTTGCGCAGGATATGGCTGCCGCCGTAATACTGGTTCAGTGCATCGATCTTGAGCATCGCATCATCGTCCGAGGTATGACTCGATCACCGCGTCGTCGCGCTTGACCTGGTCGAGCGTGCCTTCCGCGAGCACCGCGCCTTCGGCCATCACCGTCACGCGGCCCGTGTCGCCGGCGAGCGCGGCGACGAATTCCATGTCGTGCTCGACGACCATCATCGAGCAGGTGCCGCGCAGCGTGTTCAGCAGCTTCGCGAGCTCCATCGTCTCGTGGTCGGTCATCCCGGCCGCGGGCTCGTCGAGCAGCAGCAGCGCGGGGCGCTGCATCAGCAGCATGCCGATCTCGAGCCGCTGCTTCTGGCCGTGCGACAGCTCGCCGGCCGCGCGATACGCATCGCTTTCGAGGCCGATCAGCGTGAGCGTGTCCTCGATCTTCGCCTGCGCCGCGCGGTCGAGCCGCGCGCGCAGCGACGCGAGCCAGCCCTTGTCGGTCTGCATCGCGAGTTCGAGGTTTTCCCACACCGGATGCTGCTCGAACACGGTCGGCTTCTGAAACTTGCGGCCGATCCCGGCGCGCGCGATCTCGGGTTCGCTCATCCGCGCGAGGTCGATGGTCTGGCCGAGAAACACCTTGCCCGCATCGGGGCGCGTCTTGCCGGTGATCACGTCCATCATCGTCGTCTTGCCCGCGCCATTCGGGCCGATCACGCAGCGCAGCTCGCCCGCGTCGATCGCGAGCGACAGCTTGTTCAGCGCGCGAAAGCCGTCGAAGCTCACCTCGATGTCCTCGAGATACAGGATCGTGCCGTGCGACGTGTCGATGCCGGCGGGCATCACGCGGCCCATCGACGCGGTGCCGCTGACCGCGAGCAGCTCGTCTTCGGCTGGCGGCGTGAACTGGTAGAGCGCAGTGCCGTTCATCCGCGTTTCCCCTTGGCGAGCAGCGTGTCGACGAGGCCCATGATTCCGCGCGGCAGCAACAGCGGCACCAGCACGAAGATCAGGCCGAGAAAGAACAGCCAGTATTCGGCGAAGTACGCGGTGAAGAAGCTCTTCGCACCGTTGACCGCGAACGCGCCGACGATCGGCCCGATCAGCGTGCCGCGGCCGCCGACGGCGACCCAGATCGCCATTTCGATCGAGTTGCCGGGCGACATCTCGCCGGGGTTGATGATGCCGACCTGCGGCACGTACAACGCGCCCGCGATCGCGCACAGCACGGCCGACAGCGTCCACACGAACAGCTTGTACGCGAGCGGGCTGTAGCCGAGGAACATCAGCCGCGTCTCGCCGTCGCGCACCGCGGTGACCACGCGCCCGAGCTTGCTCGACACGATCGCGCGCGCCGCGATGAACGCGAGCACGAGCGTCGCGAAGCTGAGCAGCAGCAACACGGTGCGGGTGCCGGGCGACGTGATCGGGAAGCCGGCGATGCGCTTGAAGTCGGTGAAGCCGTTGTTGCCGCCGAAGCCCGTCTCGTTGCGAAAGAACAGCAGCATCGCAGCGAACGTCAGCGCCTGCGTGATGATCGACAGGTACACGCCCTTCACGCGCGAACGGAACGTGAAGAAGCCGAACACCCAGGCCAGCACGGCGGGCACGAGCACGACCAGCACGAGCGCCCACGCGAGATGCTGCGTGCCGCTCCAGTACCACGGCAACTGGTGCCAGTCGAGGAACACCATGAAGTCGGGCAGGTCGCTGCCGTACTTGCCGTCGCGGCCGATCTCGCGCATCAGGTACATGCCGATCGCGTAGCCGCCGAGCGCGAAGAACAGCCCGTGGCCGAGGCTCAGGATGCCGCAGTAGCCCCACACCAGGTCGAGCGCGAGCGCGGCGATCGCGTAGCACATCAGCTTGCCGGCGAGCGTCATCGTGTATGCGGACAGATGGAACGCGCTCGCCTCGGGCGCGACCAGCGCGGCGAGCGGCACGCCGATGCCGATCGCGACGCACAGCGCGATCAGCGCGAGCCACGCGCGGCGCGACAGCAGCGCCGGACGCGGCGGCAGGCCGAGCGCGAAGCCGGCGTCGCCGCGCGCGGCGGCCGCTGCGGGCTGCGGCGCGCCCGCGACCGGGTTCGACAGGGAATCGGTGATTGAAGTCATGTCAGGCCTCCGCGCTGCGTCCCTTCGGGGCGAACATCCCCTGCGGGCGTTTCTGGATGAACAGCACGATCATCACGAGCACCGCGATCTTCGCGAGCACGGCGCCCCAGAACGGCTCGATCGCCTTGCTGACGAGGCCGAGCCCGAAGCCGCCGAGCACGGTGCCGGCGATCTGGCCCACGCCGCCGAGCACGACCGCCATGAACGAATCGATGATGTAGTTCTGCCCGAGGTCAGGGCCCACGTTGCCGATCTGCGACAGCGCGCAGCCGCCGAGGCCCGCGATGCCCGCGCCGAACGCGAACGCATACGCATCGACGCGCGCGGTCTTCACGCCGACGCACGCGGCCATCCGCCGGTTCTGCGTGACGGCGCGCACGAACAGCCCGAGCCGCGTCTTCGTCAGCACGGCCCACGCGACGAACACGACCGCGAGCGCGAACGCGAGGATCACGAGCCGGTTGTAAGGCAGGATCAGGTTCTGCATCACCGACACGCCGCCGCTCATCCACGACGGGTTCACCACCTGCACGTTCTGTGCGCCGAACAGCATGCGGGTCGCCTGGATCAGGATCAGGCTCACGCCGAAGGTCGCGAGCAGCGTCTCGAGCGGGCGGCCGTACAGATGCCGCAGCACGAGCCGTTCGAGCACGATGCCCACGAGCGCGGCCGCCGCGAACGATACCGGCACCGCGACGAGCGGATACCAGTCGAATGCGGCCGGCGCATAGCGCTGGATCAGCGTCTGCACGACATAGGTTGCGTACGCACCGATCATCAGGAATTCGCCGTGCGCCATGTTGATCACGCCGATCAGCCCGTACGTGATCGCGAGGCCGAGCGCGGCGAGCAGCAGCACGCTGCCGAGCGACAGGCCCGCGAACACCGTGCCCACGATTTCGCCGCGACGCTGCAGCGCGTGCAGGGCGTCGAGCCCTTGCTGCGCGGCTTCGCGCACGCGTGCATCGGGCTCGGCGTAGCTGCCGTCCGCGTTCTTCGCGACGAGCGGGCGCAGCTGCTCGATCATGTCGAGATCCTGGCGCGCGGCCACCACCTGCGCGGCTTCGAGACGCTTGGCCGGATCGGCGTCGTGCAGCGCGGCGATCGCCCACAGCGCGTCGAGGCGGCGCTTCAGCACCGGATCGGTTTCCTTTGCGCGTGCGCGGTCGATCATCGGCTTGAGCGCAGGGTCGGGCGACTTCAGCAGCGCGTCGATCGCGTCGCGACGCGTCGCGACATCGGGCGACGCGAGTGCGAGGCCCGAGCGCGCGCCGGCGATCTTCGTGCGCAGCAGATTGTTCAGCATCACCGGCTGTGCGTCGCCGGCCGGCGTCGCGGCCTGCGTGAGCGCATCGTGCGCGGTGTCGCCGGTCAGGATCAGCAGGCGGCCGTCGGCGGTCGCGAGCGCGTCGCCGGTCGACAGCGCATCGAGCAGCGCGGCGGCGCGCGGATCGGCGTCGGTGGCAAGGCGCTCGACTGCGGCCGTCTTCGCGTCGAAGTCGTCGCCGGCGAGCGCGGCGGTATCGGCGGCCGTCAGGGCGAATGCGGCGCGCGGCAGTGCGAGCGCGAGCATCGCGCCGGCGACGAGCGCGACGGCCGCGCGGCGAAAGCGTGTAGGCATCGGGGATTCCTGTCGGGCTGGGGAAAGCGCACGCGGGGGCCGCCGCGCGGCTGCGTGCGGCGCGGCGCCGCACGCGTGAAGCTGCACACCGCGCGCGGATGCGACCGGAGCGCCGCGTGCAACGTGCGCGACGTGTGCGACGTATGCAGCGCGTGCGCTCCGGCCGGCATCAGGCGAGCGCCGCGCGCTGCCGGCGCAGGAACGCCGGGATCGAGCTGACGACGTCCGGCTTGCCCTGGTTACCCGCGATGAACGGGCTCCACGGCTGTGCGCGCACGGCCGTCTTGGTCTTCCACACGACGTTGAATTGCCCGTCGCCGCGGATCTCGCCGATCATCACCGGCTTGTGCAGATGGTGGTTGCCGTCCATCGTGAGCGTGAAGCCCGACGGCGCGGCGACGGTCTGGCCGATCATCGCGACGCGCACCTTGTCGACGTCGGTGCTCTTCGCCTTCTCGACGGCCTGCTTCCACATATGGATGCCTACGAAGGTGGCCTCCATCGGATCGTTGGTCACGCGCTTCGCGCCGCCCGGCAGGTTGTTCGCCTTCACCCACGCGGCGAACTGGTCCTTGAACTTCGTGTTGGTCGGGTTCTTCACCGACATGAAGTAGTTCCATGCGGCAAGGTGGCCGACGAGCGGCTTCGTGTCGATCCCGCGCAGTTCCTCCTCGCCGACCGAGAACGCGACCACCGGCACGTCGGTCGCCTTGATCCCCTGGTTGCCGAGCTCCTTGTAGAACGGCACGTTCGAATCGCCGTTGATGGTCGAGATCACGGTCGTCTTGCCGCCTTGCGCGAAGTTCTTGATGTTCGCGACGATGGTCTGGTAATCGCTGTGGCCGAACGGCGTGTAGACCTCCTGAATGTCGGCGTCCTTCACGCCCTTCGATTTCAGGAACGCGCGCAGGATCTTGTTGGTCGTGCGCGGATACACGTAGTCGGTGCCGAGCAGGAAGAAGCGCTTGGCGCCGCCGCCTTCGGCGCTCATCAGGTACTCGACGGCCGGGATCGCCTGCTGGTTCGGCGCCGCGCCCGTGTAGAACACGTTGCGCGACATTTCCTCGCCTTCATACTGCACCGGGTAGTAGAGCAGACCGTTGAGTTCCTCGAACACCGGCAGCACCGACTTGCGCGACACCGACGTCCAGCAGCCGAACACGCACGCGACCTTGTCCTGCGTGAGCAGCTGGCGCGCCTTCTCGGCGAACAGCGGCCAGTTCGAGGCAGGATCGACGACCACCGGCTCCAGCTTGCGACCCATCACGCCACCGTTCTTGTTGATGTCGGCGATCGTCATCAGCGCGGTGTCCTTCAGCGACGTCTCGGAGATCGCCATCGTGCCCGACAGCGAGTGCAGGATGCCGACCTTG
Source organism: Burkholderia sp. WP42 (assembly GCF_000745665.1). Lineage (NCBI taxonomy): Bacteria > Pseudomonadati > Pseudomonadota > Betaproteobacteria > Burkholderiales > Burkholderiaceae > Burkholderia > Burkholderia sp. WP42. Next base: position 15,250 of record NZ_JQJT01000024.1, read on the forward strand.
ATCGGGCCGGTGCCTGCATCGGCCGCATGCGCGAACGGACTCTTGCCCGCCAGCGCGAGCGCACCGGCCATCGAACCGAACTTCAGCAGACTGCGACGTTTCATCGATATCCCCTTGACGTGTTGGTTGTGCGTGCGCCGTGGGCGGCGCCGGCATCGGTGTAACGCAAGGCATGTGCCAGTCGTGTCGATGCACGCCCGGCGTGCCGTTACGGCGCGATGCGGGGCGTCGGTGCGGTGCGCGTGGCGCGTCGTGCGGCATCGGCGATCCGTCGCGGTGCGCTCGGGCGGGCGGAAATGGTGCATCCGCGTGCGGGCGCACGCATCACGTGCGCTCGGACGGGGCGGGACGGGGCAGGAGAGGGCGCGACAGGCGACGACAGCGTGGCAACCGTCGGCGGAAATGAAACGGGCGCGCAATGCGCGCCCGTTCGGCGAATCGGCGCGACCGCGGCGAGCGGTCGGCGTGGCGGCGCATGACGCGCCGCGCGGAAGGTCAGTAGCGCGGCACGGCGGGATCGACGTCGCGCGACCACGCGTCGATTCCGCCTTGCAGGTTGTACAGCTTCGTGAAGCCGCGCGATTCGAGGAACATCGCGACCTGCGCGCTGCGCATCCCGTGATGGCACACGCAGACGATCTCGGCTTCGTCGTCGAGCTCCTCGCTGCGTGCCGGAATCTGCTGCATCGGGATCGACACGCTGCCGGCGATCTGGGCGGTCGAGATTTCCCACGGTTCGCGCACGTCGAGCACGACCGGCGCCGGGCGTGCCGGATCGCGCAGCCAGTCGGCGAGCATCGCGGGCGTCAGGATCTGCATGGCTGCGCCGCCGCTCAGAACTTGAAGCGCGACGGCTCGATCGCGTTCACGAGGTGGTTCACGTAGGTTTCGAACACGTCGGCGACGCGGTACTGCTTGTCGTCGATGCGCGTGATGATCTGCGCCTTCATCACCGGACGGCCGCCGACGAATGCCGACAGGCGGCCGCCGACCTTCAGCTGTTCGAGCATCTGCTGCGGCACGACCGGCAGGCCGCCCGCGACGCAGATCACGTCGTACGGCGCCTTGGCGGGCCAGCCGAGCGAGCCGTCGCCGAGCACGACTTCGGCGTTCGTCACGCCGTCGTTGCGCAGGTTGTCGGCTGCGAACTTCGCGATCGTCGGATCGATGTCGACCGCCGTCACGTGCTGCGCGCGATGTGCGAACAGGGCGGCCAGGTAGCCGGAGCCCGCACCGATCACGAGGACGTTCTCGTGCTTCTTGACCGCCAGATCCTGCAGCACGCGCGCTTCGACGCGCGGGAACAGCATCTTGCTGGTGCCGCCCGGCAGCGGCAGTTCGAGATCGGCGAACGCCAGATCGCGGTGTTCGGGCAGAACGTAGTTTTCTCGCTTGACGATCGACAGCAGGCCCAGGACGTCCAGGTCCAGCACGTCCCACGGCCGGATCTGTTGTTCGATCATGTTGAAACGCGCGTTTTCGATATTCATGGTGTGGTCACGCAGCCAAATCGGCCGTCAGCGGGGATAGAAAAACTTCGTGATTGTACCAAACGGGGCGTCGGCAAAGCCTTCAGGCAGCCTGCAACAGACCTTTACGCATTGCTCTTCTTGATCTGCGCCTCGAACGCGAGGTCCAGCTTGCTGGCCTTGCGCGGCTTTTTGGGGCCGAATTCGTCGACGAAGCGGACGAATTCGTCGAGCGGAAGCGGTTCGCTGCGTTTTTCGGCGGTGCCGCCCGAGCGGTCGACCAGATAGAACAGGCCGCCGGCCATCGCAACGGCCGCGAACTGCGGGTTGCCGGAGCGGGCCTTCAGGCGTTCGACCGCGTTGGTCGCTTTGGTGGTGCGCATGGTGCGGATGGTTGCAGAGGCGTCGAGCCCCTTACTTTATCAAACCAGCCGCCCGCATGTGCCGCGCCGCGCTAGACGGTGCGTGAATAGCGCTGGCGTGGTGTTTGCGCCAGATACGCGTCGAAGGCCATCGCGATGTTGCGCACCACCATCCGGCCGGCCGGATGGATCGTCAGGCGGTCGCCGGCGATGCTGAGCAGCCCGTCGCGCTCGAACGGGCGCAGCGCTTCCAGCTCGCGCGCGAAGTGCTCGGCGAAGTGCACGCCGTGCGCCGCTTCGATGTGCGAGAACGGCAGCTCGAGGTTGCACATCAGCTGCGTGATCACGTCGCGGCGCAGGCGGTCTTCGGCCGTCAGACGCACGCCGCGCGCGATCGGCAGCCGGCCCGCGTCGAGGGCGGCACCGTAGCCGGGCAGGTCCTTCGCGTTCTGCGCGTAGACGTCGCCGACCTTGCCGATCGACGACACGCCGATCCCGATCAGATCGGTATCGGCCCGCGTGCTGTAGCCCTGGAAATTGCGCTGCAGCGTGCCGTTTTGCTGCGCGCGCACGAGTTCATCGGTCGGCTTCGCGAAGTGATCCATCCCGATGTAGACGTAGCCGGCCGACGTCAGCATGTCGATCGCGAGGCCGAGCAGCGCGATGCGCGTTTCGGGCGACGGCAGCGTGGTGTCGTCGATCTGCCGCTGCATCTTGAACAGGTGCGGCATGTGCGCGTAGCCGAACACCGACAGGCGGTCCGGCGCGAGCTCGATGATCGTCTCCAGCGTGCGTGCGAACACGGCGACCGTCTGGTGCGGCAGCCCGTAGATCAGGTCGACGCTGACCGAATGGAAGCCCGCCGTGCGTGCCGCGGAGATCAGGTCGGCCGTCATCGCGCGTGGCTGCACGCGGTTGATCGCCTGCTGTACGACCGGGTCGAAATCCTGCACGCCGAGGCTCAGCCGGTTGAAGCCGATGTTGCGCAGATGCACGAGCGTCGCCGGCGTGACGGTGCGCGGGTCGATCTCGATCGAGAATTCGGCGTCCATGTCCGGCGCGAGCGCGAAATGCTCACGCGTTGCGGCCATCAGCTCGGCCGTTTCGGCATCGGACAGGAAGGTCGGCGTGCCGCCGCCCCAGTGCAGCTGCGTGACCGGGCGCGCGGGGTCGAACAGCGCGGCCTGCAGCGCGAGCTCGCGCTTCAGCTGTTCAAGGTACGGGCGCGCGCGCCGGTGGTTGTTGGTCGCGATCTTGTTGCAGCCGCAGTAGAAGCAGGCCGTGTTGCAGAACGGGATGTGGAAGTACAGCGACAGCTCGCTCGACGACGCACCGGGATCGCGCGCGGCGCGCGCGTAGTCGGCCGGATCGAAATCGTCGCGGAACTGCAGGGCGGTGGGGTAGGACGTATAGCGCGGGCCGTTCGCGCCGTATTTCGCGAGCAAATCGGGGCGGAACAGGGTGTCGGCAGAACCGGAGCTCATGATGGTCTCGCGCTATTCGAATGCGTCCGAGTATATAAACGCGCGCTCCGGCCGCATTGTGTAATAACGTCGCAGCCGGCGGTGGCACAATGTGCGGTGGGCCGCCGCACGCCGCGTCCGGTTGCCGCACCGTTTTTGTTGTCCGTTCGAGAGAGCCGAGTGTCCGTCGAAATACCTGTCCGCCCGGCGTCCGCCGATGCCGTGTCGCCGCATGCGTGCCGCCCCGGCTGCGGCGCGTGCTGCATCGCGCCATCGATTTCCTCGCCGATTCCCGGGATGCCGAACGGCAAGCCCGCAGGCGTGCGCTGCGCGCAGCTCGGCGACGATCTGCAGTGCCGGATTTTCGGCCGACCGGAGCGGCCCGCGTGCTGCTCGGGATTGCAGCCGTCCGCCGAGATGTGCGGCGTGTCGCGCGACGACGCGCTTGCATGGCTCGCGCACCTCGAGATCGCCACGCAGCCTTCGCCAGACGCGGGCGCCGGCCGTTAGCCAGCCGCCGCGCCGTCGCGCCGCGGCGCGCGGGCGGTGCGCCCGTGGAACCCGCCGCGCGCGACGCCGCACTAACGTCGGTGCATCGCACTTCATCGCACGGCCGGTCGTCCGACCGCGGCCGCGCCCGATACAGGAGATTGTCCAGCATGACCGCACCTTGCACGCCCGGCCGGCGCCGTTTCGTCGCCGCCTGCGCCGGCGCACTTGGCGTGTCGATATCGCTTGCCGCCTGCGCGTCGACGTTCCCGTTCATTCCGGATCACTACACGTTCTCGCGCGGCGACGTGCAGAAGGCCGTCGCGCGCAAGTTCCCGTACGAGCGGACCGTCGCGCAGGTCGTCGACGTCGCGCTCGCGAATCCGGCCGTCAACCTGCTGCCCGACCAGAACCGCGTTGCGGTGCAGCTGGATGCGCATTTCACGAGTCCGTTCCTGCGCGAACCGGTGAGCGGCAAGTTCACCGTGTCGGGCCAGCTGGCTTACGACGCGCCGAGCCGCTCGGTCGTGCTGAAGGCGCCGGCCGTCGACAATCTCGTGCTCGACGGCGACGCGCAAATGTACGCGCAACAGGTCGGCGCGGCGGCCGGGCTGCTCGCGACGCAGGTGCTGACCAACTACCCGATCTACACGTTCAAGCCCGAGCAACTTCAATTTGCCGGCGTGAACTACGAACCCGGTACAATTACGATTCTTACAAACGGCATACGCGTGGCGATCGTCGAGAAATGACGGCGCAGCGCGCGCGGCCGGGCGGGCCGCGGCGCTGACGTGGCCGTTTCTTTCGACTACTTCGGAGTTGGGCCACGGATGGACTGGATCCTGATCTGCAAGGCATTGATCCTCGGCGTCGTCGAGGGGCTGACGGAATTCCTTCCGGTGTCGAGCACCGGCCACCTGATCGTTGCGGGCAGCTTCCTCAATTTCAACGATGCGCACGCGAAGACGTTCGACGTCGTGATCCAGTTCGGCGCGATCCTGGCGGTGTGCTGGGAATACCGCGAACGGATCGTGTCGGTCGTATGCGGGCTGCCGAGCCGGCCCGACGCGCGGCGCTTCACGCTGAACGTCGTGATCGCGACGATTCCGGCGATCGCGCTCGGCCTGCTGCTGGAGAAGAAGATCAAGGCCGTGCTGTTTTCGCCGGTGCCGGTCGCGTTTGCGCTGGTCGTCGGCGGCGCGATCATCCTGTGGGCCGAGGCGCGGCAGCGCGAGCGTAGCGAGCCGCCGCGCGTGCAGTCGGTCGATGCGCTGACTCCGCTGGATGCGCTGAAGGTCGGCATCGCGCAATGCTTCGCGCTGGTGCCGGGCATGTCGCGCTCGGGCTCGACGATCATCGGCGGGATGCTGTTCGGGCTCGACCGGCGTGTCGCGACCGAGTTCTCGTTCTTCCTCGCGATTCCGATCATCTTCGGCGCGACGCTGTATGAAACCGTCAAGGATTGGCAGGCGTTCACGGTCGACTCGCTCGGCCTGTTCGCGCTCGGGCTGGTTGCCGCGTTCGTCAGTGCGTTCGTGTGCGTGCGCTGGCTGCTGCGCTTCGTCGCGACGCACGACTTCACCGTGTTCGCGTGGTACCGGATCGCGTTCGGGCTGTTCGTGCTGCTCGTCGGTTACAGCGGATGGCTCAACTGGGCGTGACGCCCGGCGTTGAAGGTAGTGGTCAATGACGAGCGGCCCGATCGGCAGATGCCGGTCGGGCCGTTTTGCGTTGCGCGGGGCGCGTCGGGTTCAGGCGGCGCGCTTGCGGAACACCAGATCCCAGACGCCGTGACCGAGCCGCAGGCCGCGGCGTTCGAACTTCGTGACCGGGCGGTAGTCGGGGCGCGGCGCGTAGTCGGCCGCGGTGTTTTCGAGCGTCGGCTCGGCGCTGAGCACTTCCAGCATCTGTTCGGCGTAGTTTTGCCAGTCGGTCGCGCAATGCAGGTACGCGCCGGGTTTCAGGCGCGCCGCGAGCTGTGCGACGAGCGGCGGCTGGATCAGCCGGCGCTTGTGGTGGCGCGCCTTGTGCCACGGGTCGGGGAAGAAGATGTGCACGCCGTCGAGGCTTTCCGGGGCGAGCATGTGCTCGAGCACTTCGACCGCGTCGTGCTGGATGATGCGGATGTTCGTCAGGCCTTGTTCGCCGATCAGCTTCAGCAGCGCGCCGACGCCCGGCTCGTGCACTTCGACGCCGAGGAAATCGTCGCCGGGGCGGTGCGCGGCGATTTCGGCGGTCGATGCGCCCATCCCGAAGCCGATCTCGAGGATGCGCGGTGCGCTGCGGCCGAACACGGCGTCCCAGTCGGGCAGCGTCGGTGCGTACGGGACGACGAAGCGCGGGCCGAGTTCGTCGATCGCGCGGCGCTGGCCGGTCGACACGCGGCCGGCGCGCGTCACGAAGCTGCGGATGCGGCGGTGGTGCAGCGGGTTGACTTCGTCGGCGCCGTCGGCGGCTTCGTCGGGAAGGGCGGCGTCGTCCGGCGGCAGGCCGGCTTCGTTCGGATCGTCGTGCATCATCGGTGACTGAGTAAGACTCGGTTCGGGCGCGAGGCCGTTACGCGTAGCGGTGCGCCGGATGAACGGGCACATGGTACAAAAAAGCCGCCTTCGACGAGGCGGCTCTTGCGCTGGCTGCCGGGCAGCCGAAGGTGGAGCGGGCGATGGGAATCGAACCCACGTCATCAGCTTGGGAAGCTGAGGTAATGGCCATTATACGACGCCCGCAGAACGCGCAATTGTACAGGGGGTTGGGTGGGGATGGCAAGGGGGTGGTGGGGCGAGTCTCCGAGCGGTTTGCGGAATGTGCCATTCACGCGAACTGCGCATTTTCGTGGCGCTGCGCAGCATCGGTGCCCAATATCAACGGCTCGACGGACGTGGCGAGTACTCTTCCCGGCAGAGCGGAAATGATCGGCCAAGATCAGACACGAAGGCTATGCGCGGCGAACCACTGCCGTTGTCGGAAAACAATCGACTGAAGAACAGAACCAATGATGCTGAATACTCTCACCATGACTCCAGAGCAGGAGTCCGATGCGCGCGCCAAAGCGTTTCACCTCCTCAAGAAATGGACGAGTGTTACGTTCCTCGATCATGCAGTTGATCTGTTCAGGGATTTCCTTCACGCGTACGCCAGGCAGTTGGACACGCCGAGCCCGAATCAACAGGAATTGGAGGCAGCGTATGTCAACGATTTCCTGAGCGCGTTGATAAGGATGGATCAAGGCATTGAGACGCTGCGACAAGGTGCCGACAAGCGATCGGCTTACGATGCGCTCATAACGGGGAGCGAAAAAGGTGGTGAGCTTTTGTTCGGGCGGAGTGCGCACGAGGTTGGTCGAACGTATGACCCGTTTTTCCACGCACTTGGCGTGAGGGACTCGAGATTTTCGGATTTCGAATACGCAACTGGGTATGCGGAAGGGGCGTGGATTGAAGAGTTGAGCTGTCAGGCGCTCAAGTGCACTGTCGGCCTCAATTTTTCCGAATACCTCAGCTATGGCAAGCGTGCCGACGGCGGTACTCGTGTGTTCAAGCACTGGACGTATGAGTCGTTGTTCCAGGACCCGTTGTTTCCAGCATGGCGATATTGGCCGCCCGGTCGCAGCTATCCCGCCGACCTTCCTCCGTGCCCGCCGAAGAACGAATCCGCGGCCGGGGAGATTCACAGCGGCGAGGAGATTCCAGTCGAGGGTATCTGGGAGCCATGGTTTCCGGCCGGCAAGGTCGGTTGCCCGAGCTATTTCCTGAAAGGCAGTATCGCCCACACCTACTTGCTGGAAGGCACCAACGACGAACATGCGGTGGCCTGGCGGCTGCTGTGGGAAGACAAGCGTTACCGGGACGGCAGCATTCCGGCGGAAGAGGCGACTTATTTCCCGACGCCTGTCGTGCAACCGAGGCTCCGGGCCCTGCCCGGGGAGCCTTGTCCGCGCAGAGGTTACTGGCAAAGTCCGGCTGTCAAGGATTCGGTTCACGTCGAAGCCGGAGCGCCGATGCCGGGGCCGCAGCGCACGACGTGGGGAATGGTCATCTGGCATTACGCGGACCCGCAGCCCCATCACGCGAGTTGAGCGACAGGTTTGCTGCCCATCGGGGCGACGATGGGCCCAGTCCGGTGTGCAAGACAATCGGCGCGATCGAGTGTGATGCTCGTTGCCGCCGCCGTCTATGACCTAGCGCCGCTCGCGCACAGGTCGAACAGCACCGGAATGATCATCGACGACGAGCCTGACGCGTGCCTCGAAGCGACGCGGCTCCCAAAACGCACTCGCCACCCCTCCGCCCGCCCATGTCGAAAATGAACGACTCGATGTCGGAACGACACAAGCCGTGCGCGACCATTCGAACTAACGTGACAGTCCTCTCATCCGTTCGTTCTTCAGGAGCCGACATGTCCGATTTCATCACCGTGCTGCGCAAAACTTGCCCGATGCCCGTCGTCGATGCGACCAAGTGGAAGCGCATCGGCGGCGATCCGCACACCGTGAACCTCAACGCTTACGTGTCCCGCGACGGCAGCAAGATCATGGGCACGTGGATCTGCACGCCCGGCAAGTTCGAAGTGAACTACGAGAAATGGGAGTACTGCCACTTCCTCGACGGCTATTGCATCATCACGCCGGAAGGCGAGGAACCGGTGCACCTGAAGGCCGGCGACGTGTTCGTGATCGAGCCGGGCATGAAGGGAACGTGGGAAGTCGTGGAGACGGTGCGCAAGTACTTCGTGTTCGCGTGAACGAACCGTTCGGTCCGTCCGGTGCGAAAGCGCCGGTCGGAGACCGATGCGTCCAACCGCGCGCTCCGCTAATCGACGCTCAGCGCCTTTTCGATCGCGGCGATCAATTTGAACGCGTCGTCGCGACCGATCCGCAGGCCGCGGCTGGTGTACTCGCAGCCGAACGCGTAGAAGCTCGGCAACAGCGTGATCGCATCGTTCTGTCGATCGAAGTCGACTTCGCATTTCGTCAATGGAAAGAACGGACGCACTTCGACGGGCGGCTCGTACACGACTCGCGCCCTAGTACAGCTTCCGCGGCGGCAGCATGCGCTTCGCGCGGAGTCGCTGTCTCGACACGGCGCTCGCTTTCTTGCGTTTGCGCTCGGTGGTCGGTTTCTCATACCCGGTGCGGCTGCGCAACTCGCGGATGAGTCCGGTTTTCTCGATGTTTCGCCGGAAGCGGCGCAGCGCGACCTCGACTGGTTCGTCGGGCTTGAGGATGATGGTCGTCATGCAGATCCTGTTCTAAAAGCGTGTGGTGGGAAGCTAGCCGAGTCGCGTCATGACGGCGCTCGCTATCCCGTCGGACTCGAACTCGGAATATCCGGCGCCGATCGACAGTGCGCGCACGGCAGCGAACATTTGCAACTCGGGTTGATGGCGCAACGCGGATCCGGCAAGCCGGTATTGCGGGACAGCGTCGGTCGGGGAAATCTCGTGTCGCTCGATCAGGCCGAGCAATTCGTCGATGATCATTTCGCGCTCCGAATCGCCAGCCGACTGTCGCCGGCCGCGTCGACATGCATCGGTGGAATCGGTGGAACTACGCGAACAGCGGCTGCTCGCCGCGATTGCCATCGATGACCTGCTCTGCGTACAGCACCGACGCCCGCCGCGCATCGCCCGCCGATTCGAACGGCGTCTTGCTGGCCAACCGGAACGTCTCGCTGCGGGTCAGCGTGTCGATGGTGCCGCGCAGGCAGATCTTCACGGCCGCGTCGAAGCCGCCGTCGTAGTTGTGCGCGCTGCCGTTCCGCGACGGAACGTGCGGGTAGATCAGCGGGTAAATTTCGAAGCCACGATACAGATGCATGCTCATGAGGAACTCCTCTGTTCGTCGCGACAAATCGCACGGACGAACGCAACCGACCGGTATCACCGCTACGCGGCGCGACGGGTGGGGGTGAAAAGAAAACGATGCGTGCGGATGACGGCGCAACGCAGCAAGAGGGCAGAGGGCGGGACGAGCGATCTGGGACGTGACGCGCGCTCGGATGAATTGATCATACGCGCTTCGTGGCCGATGTCCATCTTATTCTCGACGGGGGCGCTGCAAGGCTTCGACCCCTAGCGACGCGCGTCTCGCCAAGTCGCAAATCCCCGTTCGTCATCCAATATCGCGCGGTGCGCCGACGGCTCGCGGCGCGGTCGCCGACGTCAGCCGATCGCATGCATGACGACCAGCAACAACGCCCCGACGACGATCAGCAGCACCGCATGAACGCGCGTGAGCATCACGCATGCAGTCGACGCAAGCGCGATCGCGCGGGCCGGCCACCCGCCGTCGAGCGCCTGCAGCAGCACCCAGGCCGACGCCAGAATCATCCCCGCTGCAACCGGCCGCAGGCCGGCCTCGAGGGCGACTTGCCAACGTGCGCCCTGGTGCCGCCGCCATAGATGCGCGACGCCGTAAATGAGGAACGCGGTCGGCCCGAACAGCGCGAGCGTCGCGATCACCGCGCCCCAGAAGCCGGCCACCTGCCACCCGATCAGCGTTGCAAGCAGAGAGCCGGGGCCCGGCGCCATCCGCGCAATCGCGAAGTCGTTCACGAACTGTGCGGCCGTCATCCAGTGATGAACATCGACGACCTGCCGCTGGATATCGGCGACGATCGCCTGGCCGCCGCCGATGGTGGCGATCGACAGCGGCGCGAACACGCCGGCCAGCGCGACATAGCGGGACAGCGTGATCATCGGCCGCTCCCCCCGGCCGTCGCGCGCGCCGCACGACGGTATTCGAGTGCGACGCTCAGCGTGCCGCCGATCACCACGGTCCACACGAGCGGCCAGTGCAGCATGGCCACCGACACGAACGTGAGCGTCATCACCGTCAGCGGCAGCGCACGGCGCGGCAGTCGGCGCACCGCGGTGATCGCCATCGAGATCGACAGCCCGATCGCCGCGGCCGCGGCGCCGGCGAGCGCGACGTGGGCGAGCGTGAAGCGCGTGAGTGCAGAGAGCGCGACGCCGAACAGCACGATCAGCACGGCGGGCGGCGCGATGACGCCGGTGAAGCCGGCCACCGCGCCGCGCCATCCGGCGAGCCGGTAGCCGATCCAGATCGCGAGGTTCTTCACATTGACGCCCGGCAACGCCTGCGACAACGCGAGTCCGTTCAGGAACGCCTCCTCGTCGAGCCAGCGCCGCTCGTGCACGAATGCGCGCATCATGCGCCCGCTCAATCCGCCGCCAAAGCTGGTCAGGCCGATCTGCGCGAACGCGGCGAACAAGGCGAGGATGCCCGGAGGCGGGGCGATAGCGTCTGGAACGGAGGTCGGGGCGGTCGGCATCGGGCGGGCGCTGACGTGTTGGTTGGGCAGTCGCCCATGGTAGCAAGGGCTGTCTGTCGGCACGCTGACGTGGGGCCGTCGGCGCTCATCCCGCTTTCCGCCGCGCTACGCCCGCACGACCGTCACGCCGGCAGCCTCGATCGGCTCGGTCAGGGCGACGTCGGTTTCCTGCTCGACGACCACGGCCTGCGCGAGCGCCAGCTCGCCGATCACGAATTGCGACGCCGCGCGCAATTTGGATTGCGACGCGAGCACGACCGTCTCCGCGGCGCGTGCCGCGAGCGCGCGCTTGATCGCGGCTTCCTCGAAGTCGCCGGTGCTCAGGCCCGCGACCGGATGCACGCCGGTGACGCCCATGAAATACAGGTCGGCATGGATGCGCGAGATACCTTCGAGCGCCGCTGCGCCGACCGCGACGATCGAATGCTTGTACAGCCGCCCGCCGATCAGGATGACGTCGATCGACGGATGCGCCGCCAGCGCGACGGCCACGCTCGGGCTGTGCGTGACGATCGTCGCGCGCAGGTCGGCCGGCAACTGGCTGACGAGCAGCGCCGACGTCGTGCCGCCATCGACGATCGCGACTTGTCCCGGCGCGATCATCTGGGCGGCGCGACGCGCGATGCGCCGCTTTTCCGCGGTTTCCAGCGTCTCGCGCTGCGCGAACGGCGCGACGGCCGGCGACGCCGGCAGCGCGCCGCCGTGCACGCGCTGCAACAGCCCTTCGGCGGCCAGCTCGCGCAGGTCGCGCCGCACGGTGTCTTCGGATACGCCGAATTGCGCGCTCAGTTCGACGGCCAGCACCTGGCCGTCACGGGCGAGCGCGTCGAGGATCGCTTTCTTGCGTTGGGTCGTCAGCATCGCATTGCACGAAATATCGTGAAATTGCACGAAACTGCACGTTACCATGGGCGCCGTCCTATGTCGAATGGGGAGGCCGCGATGGCCGCAACGCATGAGCGCGTCCGTATCGTCGATACGACGGTGCTGTCCGATGACTGGTACGTGCTGAAGAAGGTGACGTTCGATTTCCTGCGCCGCGACGGCACCTGGCAGCGGCTGAGCCGCGAGACCTACGACCGCGGCAACGGCGCGACCATCCTGCTGCGCAATGCGGCGACGGGCGACGTGCTGCTCACGCGGCAGTTCCGGATGCCGGCGTTCGTGAACGGCCACGACGGGATGCTGCTCGAAGCGGCGGCCGGCCTGCTCGACGATGCGACGCCCGACGCGCGTATCCGCGCGGAAGCCGAAGAGGAAACCGGCTACCGCGTGCGCGGCGTGCGCAAGGTGTTCGAGGCGTTCATGAGCCCCGGCTCGGTGACGGAGAAGCTGCATTTCTTCATCGGCGAATACGACGCGTCGCTGCGGATCGGCGACGGCGGCGGCGTCGCGGAAGAGGGCGAGGATCTCGAGGTCGTCGAGATGCCGCTGCATGCGGCGCTCGACGCGATCGAGCGCGGCGAGATCGTCGATGCGAAGACCATCATGCTGCTGCAGTACGTCGCGCTGCGGGAAACCGCCGGCGTGCGCCCGACATGACGCCGCTGCTGGTGCTCGTCGCCGGGCCGTGGCGCAGCGGCACCGACGGCGACCCCGCGCGCATCGCCGCCAACCTGCGCCGGCTCGAGCAGGCCGCGCTCGCGGTGTATCGCCGCGGGCACGTGCCGATGATCGGCGAGTGGCTGTCGCTGCCGCTCGCCGCGGCGGCCGGCGCCACGGCGATCGGTGACGCGATCAGCGAATCGTTCCTGTATCCGGCGGCGCACCGGCTGTTGCGGCGCTGCGATGCGGTGCTGCGGATCGAAGGCGCATCGCGCGGCGCAGACGCGGACGTGACGCTTGCGCGGCAGCTCGGCAAGGCGGTCTACTCGTCGGTCGAGGCGATACCGGTCGTGCAGGAGAGTTCACAAGCCTGAACGCGATGCCGTGCGGCGTGCCCGACCGTGCGTGCGGCGGCCACGGCCGGTTCGCGGCGCGCTCGGCGCTCGGCGCGGCACTGCGCTGCGCAACACCACGCCACGCCTCGCCGCCGCAGCATCGCGCTCGAACCGGCGTATGATCGCGCGACATCCGCCGCCTACCGTTCGATTCTTTGCCCAGCTTCGCCATGCCGCTTTCCCGTTCCTTCGATGCGTCCGCCGCACCACTCCCACTGCCCACTGATCGCGTCGGCGCCGCCGTCGAGGCGCTCGCGCGCGCCGATGCGCTCCTCGTGACGGCCGGCGCCGGCATCGGCGTCGATTCTGGGCTGCCCGATTTCCGCGGCACGGACGGCTTCTGGCGCGCCTATCCGGCGCTGCGCCAGGAGCGCTTCGAATTTCACGAGATCGCGTCGCCGCAGGCGTTTCGCGCGCAACCGCGGCTGGCGTGGGGCTTCTACGGGCACCGTCTTGCGCTGTATCGACAGACGCTGCCGCATCAGGGCTTCGCGATCCTGCGACGCTGGATCGACGCGATGCCGAACGGCGGTTTCGTGCTGACGAGCAACGTCGACGGTCAGTTTCAGAAAGCCGGCTTCGATCCGGCGCGCATCGTCGAGATCCACGGTTCGATTCACGCGCTGCAGTGTCTGCGTCCGTGCTCGGACGACACGTGGGATGCGGCATCGTTCGTCCCCGACGTCGACGCCGCCGCGTGCCGGCTGATCGGCGAGCCGCCGCGCTGCCCGCGCTGCGGCGGCCTGGCGCGGCCGAACATCCTGATGTTCGGCGATCACGGCTGGCTCGGCGAGCGCTACGACGCGCAGCAGCGCGCGCTCGACGAATGGATCGCGCAGGCGGGGCGGGTGGTGGTGGTCGAGCTCGGCGCAGGCACCGCGATCCCGACCGTCCGGCTGACGAGCGAGCGGCTCGGCGCCGATGTGATCCGCATCAACGCACGCGAAGCGCATGCGCGCCGCGCGGACGTGATCGGGCTGCAGGGCGGCGCGCTCGCGACGCTCGTCGAACTCGAGCGCGCGTGGCACGGCGCTTGAACGCGGCGGCGGCGCGCGGCCGCCGGTTGTGCGGTTACGGCTGCGCGACGAGCGCCTGAACGAGCGACGGCGCGACCGGCGAACCGAGGCCCGTCACGTAGTCGTAGCCGCCGGCCGCGTTGCAGATGCTGCCGCAACTGCCGTTCGACCCGATCGTGACGTCGTGATAGTCGCTGCCGTACGCGCTCTTTCCGATCGCATACAGCGTGTCGTAGGTGCCGCTCAGACGGCTCTTGCCGGCCGCCGCGCGCAGCGAATTCGCGATCGCGACGAGCGCCGACCATTGCGGTGCGCCGGCGCTCGTGCCGCCGACCTGGAACCAGCCGGCCTGCCCCTGGTACGTCACCGAGTCGTACACGGCGAAGCCGCTGGACGGATTCGCGTCGTAGCCGACGTCGGGCACGCCACGCTTGCCGGCCACCGGAATCGGCCAGCCGGCCTGACCGGCCGGCTCGCCCTCGGCGGTGCTCACGCCGCCGCCGCTGCCGCTCCACGCCGCTTCGCCGACGTAGTTGCCCGCTGCGTCGACCGACAGCGTCGTGCCGCCCACCGCCACCACATACGGCGATGCAGCCGGGTACTCGGTCCCGGTGCCGCTGTCGCCGGACGACGCGACGAAGGTGACGCCCGGCACGTTGAAGTGGCCGTCGTAGCCGGTTTCGCCGCTGAACTCGTTGCCGCCGAAGCTCATCGACACGACCGACGCGCCGCGTTTCACCGCAACGTCGACCGCAGCCATCAGATCGGTAAAGCTCGCCGATGCGGCCTCGACCAGCACGATCTTCGCTTTCGGCGCGATGGCGTGCACCCATTCGACGTCGAGCGACATCTCGAGCGACCAGCCGGCGTCCGTCTTGGGCCGGGTGCCGCGCGCATACACCTTGGTGAAACACCCGTTCGACGACGTGCAGGCAGGCAGCGCGAACGCGTTGCTGAAGACGCCGAGATCGGCCTCGATCTTCGGGTCGTCGTACGCGTCGACGATCGCGACGACCATCCCGTCGCCCTGGTTCGCGAGCGCATCGAATCCGTACGCGTGCCGCACGAGCGCGGGCGTGAGGCCGGCGACGGTGGCCGTGCTTGCACGCGGCTTGGTGTGGAACGGCGGGCGGGCGAATCCTTTCGGCGCGCGGTGGCCTTCGATGTACGACTGCTGGGCGCCGTCGTCGGCGAGCGCGACGCTCGACCCGAGCAGCGATGCGCACAGCGCCGGAATCAACATGGATGACAGGCGAATATTGTTCATTTTGAGAATCTCCCCGTGCCGACGGATCGACGGCGAATTGATTCTATGAAATAGCCGGAATGAATTACATCGAATATCGGCAGGATGCGGGAATGTCTGGATGAGGGTAAATACGCGGAATGCCCGGCGCATGGGGCTTGTCATGACCGGAACGGACCGCCTGGCGCAGGTTTCTCCGACTTCCGAACGGCCGCTGACTCATTAATCGATTTATTTTGTGGATTTGTAATCATCGGCGTAATTCATCGGAAAATGGCGAATCCGGCGGCCGTGTGCGAACGATACGACGCGCCGGCATTGCGGCCGCCGCACGATTGCGCATACAGTTCGGCGTACGCCGCGCCGGCCATCCGGCGCCGTCAGCAAGGAGTTTTCGTGTTCCCTTCGATCGTCGCGATCTTCGTCGGCGCCGGGCTCGGCGCCGTGTTGCGCTGGTTCCTGGGCCTCGCGCTCAACGCGTTCGTGCCGGCCATGCCGCTCGGCACGCTGGCCGCGAACCTGCTCGGCGGCTACGCGATCGGCATCGCGGCCGTCGTGTTCACGAGCCGCGTCGGCCTGCCGCCCGAGTGGCGGCTGTTCGTGATCACCGGCTTCCTCGGTGGCCTCACGACGTTCTCCACCTACTCGGTCGAAGTGATGACGCACGCGCTGCAGGGCGAATTCGGATGGGCGTTCGCGGTGGCTGTCCTACACTTGACTGGTTCGTTCACGCTGACGGCGCTCGGCATGTGGACCGCCAGCGCGTGGTTCGCGCCGGCCTGAGCGCGCCGGCATCCGGAGAACGCGATGGACACCGTGTTCCTGCGTTTCTATGTGCATGAGCAGCAGCGGCTGCACTGGAAGCCGCTATGGGAATGGCTGCTGGAGGAAGCTAACCGGATGGGCGTCGCGGGCGGTTCCGCGTTCCGCGCGATGGCCGGCTTCGGCCGGCATCGCGTGCTGCATGAGGACCGCTTCTTCGAGCTGCAGGGCTCGCTCACGATCGAGGTCGAATTCATCGTCACCGAGGACGAGGCGCGGCAACTGCTCGAACGGCTGTCGCGCGAGAAAGTGCGCGTGTGCTACGCGATGATCCCGGCGAGCTTCGGCGTGATCGACACGCTGTCGGCGCCGCCGGCCGCGGGGCCGGCGGTGTAGCGCAACGCGTCAGATGCCGAACAGCGTCAGCGACACCGCTGCGCGCGTGACGATCATCAGCAGCACCTGCACGATCACGAATAGCAGGATCGGCGACAGGTCGATGCCGCCGAGGTTCGGGATCACGCGGCGCAGCGGGTTCAGGAACGGCGCGGTGAGCTGGTAGAGGATCGGCATCGCCGGCGAGCGCGGATTGAGCCACGACAGCAGCGCCATCAGGATCGTCATCCAGATCACCAGATTGAGCGCCCACTTCACGACGGTCAGCAGCGCGACCACGACGAGCGTCGCGATCACCGAAGCCGGATCGAAGCCGGCCATCACGACCATCAGCACCACATAGACGAGCGCGGTGAGCAGCGCGGCGACGACGCTTGCCCAGTCGATGCCGCGCACGCCCGCGATCACGCGGCGCAGCGGCAGCACGAGCCAATTGGTGGCCTGCAGGACGGCCTGCGTGACGGGGTTGTACGGCGGCACGCGCACGGCCTGCATCCAGACGCGCAATATCAGCGCGGCGCCGAACAGCGTGAAGACGGTATTGAGCAGAAAACGGGCGATCTCGCCGAACATCGTTGGCATCCTTTTTATGCAGTCGGGTAGCGTGCGGCCGCCAACGCCGGATGGCGGCGCATCGGCCGACACCTTATCACGCCTCGTCTCGCGGCGGGGAGGGGTGTCCGGTGGTGCGCGCGAGCGACGCTTCGACGGCCTGGGCGAGCGCCGGCAGCGTGGCCGGCGGCGCCGTGCGTTGCGCCGCGAGCGCGACCGCGCGGCGCGTCATCAGCGCGTACAGCGTCGCGTGATCGCCGCCGTGCGCCTCGAGCAGCGCGAGCTGGCGCTCGACGATGCCGGTGTCGCCGCGCGACACCGGGCCGGCGAGCGCGTTCGCGAGCCCCTTGTCGCGGGCGGTCTCGATCGTGCCGGCGAGCATCGGCAGCAGCGCGCGCAGCGCGGCGGCTTCGTCGAAGCCGAGGCCGCGCCACAGTTCGACCGCTTCCGCCAGCCCGCACAGCGCGAAGCTCGCCGCGTAATGCGCGGCCCCGTGATACAGCATCCGGCCGCCGGCGGGAATCGACAGCGGGTGGCAGCCGAGTGCGGCCACGAGCCGCATCAGCGTCGCATGCAATGCGCCGTCGGCCTCGATCGTGACCGAGCAACCGTCGATGCGCGTGAGGTCGGCGTCGGTGCCGCCGAACAGGTAGAGCGGATGAAAGCCGCCGGTGGCTGCGCCTTGCAGCCGGGCCGGATCGAGCAGTTCCACCGCCGAGGCGCCGCTGCAGTGCACGAGCGCCTGGCCGCTCGCGCGGGCCGCATCGAACCGCAGTGCGGCGGCGGCGGGCGCGAGCTGGTCGTCGGGGACGGTCAGGAAGATCAGGTCGGCCGCATCGACGACCTGCTGCGGCGTGTCGACTGCCCGGCAGCCGTCGATGCGGGCTGCGAGTTCTGCGGCGGAAGCGGCCGTGCGGCTCGCGACTGCGGTGACCGGAAAGCCGGCCGCCGCGAAACGCATCGCGACGCAGCGCGCGAGACGGCCGGCGCCGATGAAGCCGAGGCGGGGAGTATCGGGTACGGACATGGGCGGGGCGGGGACAAGAACGGGGCAGCCGCCAGTATCGCAGGAATGACGACGGCGTCGCGACGGCGCGGGCACACGTGGAGCTCGTCGAGCGCGTTGGTGCTCGCCGTGGCGAGTCGTTGCAAGAATGTATGTCGTGAGCGCGGAGCTTCGAGGGAGGACGGTTACGACCCTCAAACTGAGTGGGCGCTTGCCCATCGGAACGGTCGGCGTCTTGTCTCGAATTTGTAATCGTTCATTACGGCACGCTGCGAGCCGCGCGGGCGTGGTCCGGTAAGAACGACCGAGTGGTGTGCCCCGCGTGGGCCGGTCGGACGAAATCCTGCGTGTCGGTGCGGCACGCGATGGCCGCGCGAGCGGGGCATCGTGGTGGCCCTCTCGGCCCGGAATTGCAATTTGCAACAAATGCGCGACCCGTCCGGAGCGGGTTTTCGCTACATTGCTTGCATGCGACGTGCGCGCCTGCCGTCGCCGACCGGAGCGCACAAATTACCGCTCCAGCAGGAGAATCGAAGTGAAAAAGCTCATTCCGTTCATCGCCGCCGCCGCGCTCGGCCTGGGTGCCGCGAGCGCCGCGCAGGCCCACGTGTCGATCGGGGTCGGCATCGGTATCCCGGTTGCGCCGGCATACCCCGTGTACGCGCCGCCGCCGCCCGTCTACTACGCACCGCCGCCTCCGCCCGTGTATTACGCGCCTGCGCCGGCGTACTATGCGCCGCCGCCGGTGGTGGTCGGCGGCTATTACGGCCGTCCGTACTGGCATCACGGTTATGGCGGGTGGGGCCACCACGGCTACTGGCGCCGCTGACGCGTCGCGCGCGGCGACGGCCGCGTGAAGCAGAACGGCGCAACGCCCGGTGACGGACGTTGCGCCGTTCTTCATTTCAGGCGCCCGATGCCGCGTGGGCGGCACGTTGCGCTCACGCGGCGTGAACGATTAGATCGCGGTAGCCGCCGACGATCACGCTATAAGAGAAATACGCGAACAGCAGCGCCGACGCGACATGGCACGCGCGCATCAGCCCCGCGCCCGCACGCTTGCGGCCGTGGCTCGCGAGCGTGCAGATGAACAGCGTCCACGCGAGGCCGCCGAGGAAGAAGCCGGACAGGAACACCGAAGCCGTAGCCGGCGTGGTCGCGCCGGCTTTCGCGATCAGTGCGCCGCCGACCGCCGCGAACCACAGGATCGCGCTCGGCGACGACATCGCCAGCAGCAGCCCGCGTACGAAGCTGCGGCGCGCGCTCGCACGCGGCGCGGGTGCGTCGCCGGCGCGGTCGTCGGCATCGGCGGGCGGCGCGATCGCTTCGCGCGCCATCTTCCACGTGAGGAACAGCAGCACCGCGCCGCCGCCGATCCAGACGATCCAGCGCACGGCCTCGAACTGCAGCAGCACGGCCATGCCGGCCAGCGCGAGCGCGGCGTAGACGAGATCGCCGACGCACGAGCCGAGGCCGAGCCAGAAGCCCGGCCGAAAGCCGTGCGACAGCGTTAGCGACAGCATCGCGACGTTGACGAGGCCGATGTCGAGACACAGCGACAGCGACAGGAAGAAGCCGTCGGACAGCATCGAGGCGGGTGGAAAGCTCATCGTCGTTGCTCGGGTGGAGTCGATGGTGCGTGTCGTCGTGTGCCGGCACACGGGCCGATCAAAGTCCGATCTCCTGCCAGAGCCGGTCCACGCGCGCCTTGACGGCCGCGTCCATCTCGATCGGCCGGCCCCATTCGCGGTTGGTCTCGCCCGGCCACTTGTTGGTCGCGTCGAGCCCCATCTTCGAACCGAGCCCGGCGACGGGCGACGCAAAGTCGAGATAGTCGATCGGCGTGCTGTCGACCATCACGGTGTCGCGCACCGGATCGACGCGCGTCGTGATGGCCCAGATCACCTCGTTCCAGTCGCGGATGTTCACGTCCTCGTCCACGACCACGATGAACTTCGTGTACATGAACTGCCGCAGGAAGCTCCATACGCCGAACATCACGCGCTTCGCATGGCCCGCGTAGCTCTTCTTCATCTGCACGATGGCCATCCGGTAGCTGCAGCCTTCCGGCGGCAGGTAGAAGTCCGTGATCTCGGTGAACTGCTTCTGCAGCAGCGGCACGAACACCTCGTTGAGCGCGACGCCGAGCACGGCCGGCTCGTCGGGCGGCTTGCCCGTATAGGTCGAGTGATAGATCGCGTCGCGGCGCATCGTGATGCGCTCGACCGTGAACACCGGAAACCACTCCTGCTCGTTGTAGTAGCCGGTGTGGTCGCCGTACGGGCCTTCGAGCGCGTGCTCGTACGCGGCCGCCGCATTGCCGGCCGGCCGCGGCGGCGCGCCGGCCGGGGCCGGCGCGGGCGTGCCTTGCTGCGGATAAATGAAGCCTTCGAGCACGATTTCCGCGCGCGCGGGCACCTGCAGCGTGTCGACGCCGGGCGTCAGGCACTTCGCGAGCTCGGTGCGGCTGCCGCGCAGCAGGCCGGCGAACTGATACTCGGACAGCGTGTCGGGCACCGGCGTCACGGCGCCGAGCGTCGTGGCCGGATCGGCGCCGAGCACGACCGCGACCGGATACGGTTGGCCCGGATTCCTCAATGCGAATTCGCGGAAATCCAGCGCGCCGCCGCGATGGGCGAGCCAGCGCATGATCAGCTTGTTGCGGCCGATCAGCTGCTGGCGGTAGATGCCGAGATTCTGGCGCGACTTGTTCGGCCCGCGCGTGACCGTGAGGCCCCACGTGACGAGCGGCCCGGCGTCGCCGGGCCAGCAGGTCTGGATCGGCAGCTTGTGCAGGTCGACGTCGGCGCCTTCCCAGACGATCTCCTGGCATGCCGGCGACGACACCGATTTCGGCGCCATGTCCCACACGGCCTTGGCGAGCGACAGCAGCTTGCCGGCGTCCTTCAGGCTCTTCGGCGGATCCGGCTCCTTCAACGCGGACAGCAGCCGCCCGAGGTCGCGCAGCGAGCCGAGCGCGGCGTCGTCGCCCGCATCGACGCCCATCCCGAGCGCGACGCGGCGCGGCGTGCCGAACAGGTTGCCGAGCACCGGAAACGCATTGCCCGGCGGCGCGTTGAACAGCAGCGCAGGGCCGCCGGCGCGCAGCACGCGGTCGCACAGCTCAGTCATTTCGAGCACGGGCGACACGGGCTGCGTGACGCGCCGCAGTTCGCCGAGCGCCTCGAGGCGCTGAATGAAATCTCGTAAGTCTTTGTATTTCATGAAGATGGTCCGGATTGCCCGCGACGCGGGCAACGGTGAGCGGGCGCAACTGCCGGTGCGGCCCCGAATCGATCGCCGATTTTACCCGCGCCGCCGCGCGCCCGCCCGCGAGTGAAAAAAGTAGACCGCGCTGGAAGCCCCTTCGGCAGGGGCCTCGCGATCTGAAGGCTGCTTCAACATTACTTTTTGTTATAATTTCGAGGTTTTATAGTGTTGACGATCTATAAAACCCTGCTAGAATCCGCTCACATTGGTTGCAGGGTAAAAGGCTTCGAGCCGCCAATCACCGATCTTCGACGCAGCGCGTCACCGTCCGCCGAATCCTGCACGGCGTCTTTCGACGGTCTTTAGTCGTAGTCTCGGCCAGCGCCACCTGACGCTGGTTTTTTGCGTGAGTGCCACCGCGTGTGCCCACCTTGCACAAGATGCAAAGGTGCTGGCCTTCTTACACCGTGGCCTCGAACGGTACTTATACCGTTTCCCCGATGCTTGTGCGTCCGACCAAGGCGTGCGGCGTCGTGATTCCGCGGCGCGTATTCTGTCTCGCCATCGAGCCGAGCGAGCCGCACGAGTCATGTTCATGGGAGATGATCTGAATGAACGCTTGGTTATCGTGGCGTCCCACAGAGCAGCATGCGCAGTTCGTGCGCGACATGCTGCGCCGGGGGACGCGTGTCAGTCACCACTTATTCAGCGTTGTCGGCTGTCTCGCTGTCGCAGTTGCGCTCGCCCTCTGGCTCGTGCCGACCGTGCGCGGGAACCTCGCCGCAAAGCTGATGCCGATCGTATCTGCGGCCATGCAAGCCGGTCCGGCCCGTCTGCTGTCCGGCCATCCGCTGCCGAACTTCGCGCCCGCCGGCGCGCAGCCGCAGCAGGAAGACGCGACCGAAACGGACGCACTCGCCGTCGGTCTCGACGTCGCGCCTGAAACCTCCGCGCAGAACGATGCGGCCGATGCGGCCCGCAACGGCCCGTCGCCGGTCGCGCTCGCGAAACTGATTCCGACCCAGCGGGTTCCGGCCGACGCCCGTGACGATCGCACGCTCGCGTCGAACCGTGAACAGGCGCTCGTCGCCACCTACCTGTCGCGCCGCTACCGGGTCGCGCAGGAGCCGCTCGGCCAGCTCGTCAAGGCGGCGTTCCAGACCGGCCGCGACGTCGGCCTCGATCCGCTGCTGCTGCTGTCGGTGATGGCGATCGAATCCGGCTTCAACCCGTACGCGGAAAGCGGCGTCGGCGCGCAGGGGCTGATGCAGGTCATGTCGAAGGTCCATTCCGACAAGTTCGAATACTTCGGCGGCACCGATACCGCGCTGCAGCCGCTCGCGAACCTGCAGGTCGGTGCGCTGGTGCTGAAGGACTGCATCGCGCGCGGCGGCTCGCTCGCGAACGGCCTGCGCCTGTACAACGGCTCGACGAACCCGGACGACAACGCGTACGGCGCGAAGGTCATGGCCGAGCGCGGCCGCCTGCGCGACGTGGCGCACGGCCGCAACGTGCCGGTCAATGCACCGCAGGCGCCGGTCCAGGCGTCGAAGCCGATCGTCACCGCGGCCGTCACGGCAGCCGCAGGCGGCGCCAAGCGCGTGCATGCGACGCTCGACGCCGCGCAGCCGCTCGCCGCGAAGACCGCGGCACCGAAGGGCGCGCAGCAGGACGACGCGAGCGTCGACACCGCGAAGCAATCGCACGGCGAGCATTCGGAACTGGGCGCGTAACGACCGCAGGTTTCACCCGCACGAATAGAAAAAGCACCCGGTCGGGTGCTTTTTTCATTTGTATCGACGCAGCTGGACCGCCGGCCGGCGCGGCGCCACGGGTTCCGTGGCTCAGTGGTGGCCGAACAGCCTGGCCAGCCGCTCGACCGCTTCCTCGAGCCGTGAATAGGCCGTCGCATACGACAGCCGGATATAGTCGCGCGGCGCATGGACGCCGAAATCCATGCCCGGCACCAGCACGACGCCGGCGTCGTGCAGCATCGCATGCGTGAGCGCGGCGCTGTCGCCGGCTGCCGGGTGGGCAACGCCGCCGCAATGTGCGTAGACGTAGAACGCCCCGTCGGGCATTACCGGGACCTTGAAGCCGAGCCGTTCGAGCGCCGGCGCGATGAAGTCGCGGCGACGCTTGAATTCGAGGCGGCGCGCTTCGTAGATGTCGAGCGTCGCCGGTTCGAAGCAGGCGAGCGCCGCATGCTGCGCGAGCGCGGACGGACAGATGAACAGATTCTGCGACAGCTTTTCGAACGTGCCGACCAGCGCCGGCGGCACGACGAGCCAGCCCAGCCGCCAGCCGGTCATGCTGAAGTACTTCGAGAAGCTGTTCACCGTGACGACGTCGTCGCCGTACGACAGCGCCGACACGGGCGCCGCATCGTAACTGAGGCCCTGATAGATCTCGTCGACGATCGTGAAGCCGCCGCGTGCGCGCACCGCCTCGACGATCCTTTTGAGCTCGTCCGGCTCGAGCGACGTGCCGGTCGGGTTCGACGGCGACGCGAGCAGCACGCCGCGCGTGCGGTTGCCCCAGCGCGTGCGGACGTCGTCGGCGGTGAGCTGAAAGCGCGCTTCCGGGCCGCTCGGCACGAGCACCGGCCGGCCTTCGGCCGCCGCGACGAAGTGCCGGTTGCACGGATACGACGGATCGGGCATCAGCACCTCGTCGTCGCGGCCGACGAGCGCGAGGCACGCGAGCAGCAGTGCGGCCGATGCGCCGGCCGTCACGACGATCCGCTCGGGGCTGATCGTGAGGCCGTACGCGCGCGCATAGTGCGCCGCGATCGCTTCGCGCAGCGGCGCAATGCCGAGCGCGCTCGTGTACTGCGTGACCCCGCGGCGCAACGCAGCCGCGGCCGCCTCGACGACGGGCTCCGGCGCGGTGAAGTCCGGCTCGCCGATCCCCATGTGGATAACATCGCGCCCGGAGGACTCGAGCCGCTGTGCCTCCTTCATCAGTTCCATCACATAGAACGGCTGGATCGCGTCGACGCGTGCGGCGAGCGTGACGAGCGAATCGGCGGTGGTATTCATCGGTCGGGCGGAGCGGGCAGGGGAAGGGGAAACGAAAAACGGGCGCGTATGCGCCCGTCGATACACGGATCAGCTGTTGCGACGCGCCTGCGTTTCGGCGGGGCGCAGCTTCGCGGCGAGCTTGTCGAGCACGCCGTTCACGTACTTGTAGCCGTCGGAGCCGCCGAACGTCTTCGTGAGTTCGACCGCTTCGTTGATGATGACGCGGTACGGCGTTTCGACATGGTGCGTGAGCTCGAACGTCGCGATCAGCAGCACGGCGCGTTCAACCGGCGACAACTGGTCGATCGGACGATCCAGCGACGGCGTGATCGCTTCGACCAGCGTCGCGTGCTCGCGAATCACACCGTGCAGGATGGCCTCGAGCAGTTCCTTGTCGGCCTTGTCGTAACCGAGCGCGCCGCGCAGTTGCGCGTCGATCTCGCCGGAGGACGCGTTCGACAGCAGCCACTGATACAAGCCCTGCGTCGCCAGCTCGCGCGATTGTCGGCGGGCGCTCTTTTTCATGCGCGCTCCTCTTCGTCGTCTTCGTCTTCTTCTTCGTCGTCGCCGAGCTGGTCGAGCGCCATCGTCAGGTTCGCCATCTCGACCGCGACGCGAGCGGCGTCACGACCCTTTTCGGTCATGCGCGCGACGGCTTGCTCGTCGTTTTCGGTCGTCAGCACCGCGTTCGCGATCGGCAGGTTGAAGTCGAGGCCGATGCGCGTGATGCCCGCACCGCTTTCGTTCGACACGAGTTCGAAGTGGTACGTCTCGCCGCGGATCACCGCGCCGAGCGCGATCAGCGCGTCGAACTGGCCGCTTTCCGCGAGCTTTTGAAGCGCGAGCGGGATTTCCAGCGCGCCCGGCACCGATACGAGCAGCACGTCTTCACCCGACACGCCGAGGCGCTCGAGTTCTTCGACGCATGCATCGGCGAGGCCGTTGCAGACGGGTTCGTTGAAGCGGGATTGCACGATGCCGATACGCAGGCCGTCGCCTTCGAGATTCGGTTGGTATTGTCCGATTTCCATGATCTGGTCCGTGGTGTGGATGAACGGTTATAGGGCGAAAGCGCCGCGGCGGGTTACGCGTTGGACGCCGGGCAGGACTTGGCTTCGTCGCCGGGCATCGGAATGAAGCCCGTGACTTCGAGGCCGTAGCCGGACATGCTGCCCAGCTTGCGCGGATTCGACAGCACCTGCATCTTGCCGACGCCGACATCACGCAGGATCTGCGCGCCGATGCCGAACGTCTTGAAATCGACCGGCCGGCGCTTCAGCGCAGCGGCCTTCTGTTCCTCGTCGAACGCCTTGAAGACGTCGATCAGATGTTCTTTCGTGTCGCCGCAGTTGAGCAGCACGATCACGCCGAGGTCGCGCTCCGCAATCTCGCGCATCGCTGCGTCGAGCGTCCACGAGTGCGTCGAGATGCCCGTCTCGAGCAGGTCGAGCACCGACAGCGGCTCGTGCACGCGCACCGGCGTATCGACGTCGGGCGCCGGCGCGCCGCGCACCAGCGCGATGTGCGGCGAGCCGCTCGGCTGGTCGCGGTACAGCACCGCGCGGAACGTGCCGTGCGCGGTCTGCATCGTGCGCTCGGCGATCCGCTCGATGATCGACTCGGTGCGGCTGCGGTACTGGATCAGGTCGGCGATCGTGCCGATCTTCAGATCGTGTTCCTTCGCGAACTCGAGCAGATCGGGCAGGCGCGCCATCGTGCCGTCGTCCTTGATGATCTCGCAGATCACCGCGGCCGGCGTGAGCCCCGCGAGCGCGGTGAAGTCGCAGCCGGCCTCGGTATGGCCGGCGCGCACCAGCACGCCGCCCGGCTGCGCCATGATCGGGAACACGTGGCCCGGCTGCACGATGTGCTCGGGGCGCACGTCGTGCGCGACCGCCGTGGCGATCGTATGTGCGCGGTCGGCGGCCGAGATGCCGGTCGTCACGCCTTCGGCCGCTTCGATGCTGACCGTGAATGCGGTGCCGTACTGGGTGCCGTTGCGGTAGGTCATCAGCGGCAGGTGCAGCTGCTTGCAGCGTTCCTGCGTCAACGTCAGACAAATCAGCCCGCGGCCGTACCGGGCCATGAAGTTGATCGCTTCCGGCGTGACGAACTCGGCGGCGATCACGAGATCGCCTTCGTTTTCGCGGTCTTCTTCGTCGACCAGGATCACCATCCGGCCGGCTTTCAACTCCGCGATGATGTCGAGCGTGGAGGCGAGCGTCATAAAGGGGCGAGAAAAAGGAAAGTGCGTATTTTACGCCAGCCGGACCGCGTTTCGGCTGGCACGGGCCGCGCGCCCGGCAAGCGCGCCGAAAAGCCGCGCGACCGGGCCGTGAGGCGAACCTGCAATGCGCGACGGCAGGACGGCCGGCCGGGCCGCCGCGCCGGGTGTTGCGCCGGCCGTCGCGCCCGGTGTCACGTGTTCGTCACGCAGGGCATCAAGCGTGGTCGTTGCGGCCGCCGAGGTAATCGAGCTTGCCGAGTTCGACGCCGTTGTGGCGCAGGATGCCGTACGCGGTCGTCACGTGGAAGAAGAAATTGGGCAGCACGAAGTCCAGCAGGTAAGACTGGCCGGTGTACTCGATCGGGCCGACGCGCATCTTCAGCACGATCTGGCGCGCTTCGCTGCCGTCGATCTGGGCTGCGTCGAAGCTCTTCAGATAGTCGATCGTCTTCTGGACGCGCGCATGCAACTCGTCGAACGACTGTTCGACATCCGGATAGCTCGGGATATCGACGCCGGCAAGCCGCGCGGCGCAGCCCTTGGCCGTGTCGGTCGCGATGTATACCTGGCGCACGAGCGGCAGCATGTCCGGATAGAGGCGTGCGCCGATGAACACCGACGGATCGATCTGCTTCTCGGCCGCATGCGCCTGCGCCTTGCCGAGGATGTGCTGCAGGTTGGTGAGGCCGCGGATCAGGACGGGCAGCGAAGCCTGATACATCGAGATGGACATGGAAACGACTCCTGGTGGAAAAGGGAGCAGCCGGTACGCGGCGTGGCGCCGAATCCGCTGCCGTTGCATCTTAGCGCGACGCGCCGGCGCGTGCGCGCCGTTGGCCGTCTGGCCAGGTGTCGGCACGCGCCGCCGACGGCCATCGGACGACCGCGGGCCCGCGCCCGTCGCATCAGTCCCGGTGCAGGCTCTGCGACGCGCAGATCATCCGCTCGATCGCGATGCTGTGGCCGAGTGCGCCATCGGGGAGGTGGAGGCCGCCTGCGTGCACGGTCAGCCGCACGCAGGCGTCGGCGTCGGCCGGCGCGCCGAGCGGGCGGAGCGATTCGATGCGGCCGACGGCCGCGACGATGCCGGTGAGCATCGCGACGGCGACGGCGCCGTTCAGTGGGCGCCCGCGGGCGGCGCGACGCGCGCGACGATCCGCAGATCGTCGCCGACCCGCTCGACGCTGTGGAACGCCAGCCGCGTGCGGCCGTCGAGGCTCGTCGGCGCGGCGAGATCGAACATCGCGGCCGCGTCGCTGCCGAGCAGGCTCGGCGCCAGATAGACGAGCAGCTCGTCGACGCACTGCTCGCGCAGCAGCGAACCGTTCAGCTTGTGGCCGGCCTCCACGTGCAGCTCGTTGACGCCGCGCGCGCCGAGCGCCGCGAGCATTCCGGGCAGATCGACCTTGCCTTGCATATTCGCCAGCGACACGACTTCGGCGCCGCGCGACTGCAGCACGTTCGCGCGGATCTCGCCGGCGGCGTCGAGCCGGCCGCAGAAGATCAGCAGCGGCGCGCCTTCGAGCAGCCGGGCGTCGAGCGGCAGGTCGAGCCGGCTGTCCACCAGCACGCGCTGCGGCTGACGCGGCGTGTCGATGCCGCGCACGGTCAGGAGCGGATTGTCCTCGCGCACGGTGCCGATGCCGGTGAGGATCGCGCACGCGCGCGCACGCCACGCATGGCCGTCGAGACGCGCGGCCTCGCCGGTGATCCATTGGCTTTCGCCGGACGGCAGCGCGGTGCGCGCATCGAGCGAGGCGGCGGTCTTCATCCGCACCCACGGACGTCCGCGCGTCATCCGCGACACGAAGCCGATGTTCAGTTCGCCGGCTTCGTACGCGAGCAGCCCGCAGCGTACGTCGATGCCCGCGTCGCGCAGCATCCCGAGGCCGCGCCCGGACACCTGCGGGTTCGGGTCTTCCATCGCCGCCACGACCTTCGCGACGCGCGCGTCGATCAGCGCGTTCGCGCACGGCGGCGTGCGGCCGAAGTGGCTGCACGGCTCGAGCGTCACGTAGACGGTCGCGCCGGCCACGTCGCAGCCGCGCGCGCGCGCGTCCTTCAGCGCTTGCACTTCCGCGTGATCCTGGCCGGCCGGCTGCGTGAACCCTTCGCCGATCACGTCGCCGTCCTTGACGATCACGCAGCCGACGCGCGGATTCGGCGCCGTCGTATACATGCCGCGCGCCGCGAGCGCGAGCGCGCGTTGCATGTGCGCGAAGTCGGTATCGGAGAACATGCGCGCGGGCCCGGTCAGGCGGCGAGCGCCGCGAACGCGCGGCGCGCGGCGGCGAGCGTCGCGTCGATCACCGCGTCGTCGTGCGTGCTCGACACGAAGCCGGCCTCGTACGCGGACGGCGCGAAGTACACGCCTTCGTCGAGCATCAGATGGAAGAAGCGATTGAAGCGTTCGACGTCGCTCTTCGTGACTTCCGCGAAGCTCGCCGGCACGCGCTCGGCGAAGTACAGGCCGAACATCGCGCCGATCGAGTCGGCCGCGAACGGCACGCCGGCCGCGCGCGCTTCCGCCGCGAGGCCGTCGGCGAGGCGCTTCGTCTGCGCGGTGAGCGCGTCGTAGAAGCCGGGCGCCTGGATCAGCTGCAGCGTCTTCAGGCCCGCGGCGACCGCGATCGGATTGCCCGACAGCGTGCCGGCCTGGTACACGCCGCCGAGCGGCGCGAGATGGGCCATGATGTCGCGGCGGCCGCCGAACGCGGCGGCCGGCATCCCGCCGCCGATCACCTTGCCGAGGCAGGTGAGGTCGGCCGCGATGCCGTAGTGCTGCTGGGCGCCGCCGAGCGCGACGCGGAAGCCGCACATCACCTCGTCGAAGATCAGCACCGCGCCGTGCTTCGTGCACAGCGCGCGCAGCGCGTTCAGGAATTCCGGCGTGCCGCGCACGAGGTTCATGTTGCCCGCGACGGGCTCGACGATCACCGCGGCGATTTCGTCGCCGAACGCGCCGAACGCTTCTTCCAGCTCGGCGACGTTGTTGTATTCGAGGACGGTCGTGTGCTTCGCGATGTCGGCGGGCACGCCGGCCGAGGTCGGATTGCCGAACGTCAGCAGGCCCGAGCCGGCCTTGACCAAGAGGCTGTCCGCGTGGCCGTGGTAGCAGCCCTCGAACTTGACGATGCGGCTGCGGCCCGTGAAGCCGCGCGCGAGACGCAGCGCGCTCATCGTGGCCTCGGTGCCGCTCGACACCATCCGCACCTGCTCGATCGACGGCACCAGCTTGCAGATTTCTTCGGCGATCTCGATCTCGGCCTCGGTCGGCGCGCCGAACGAGAAACCGTCGGCGAGCACGCGCTGCACGGCCGCCAGCACTTCCGGATGGACGTGACCGACGATCATCGGGCCCCACGAGCCGATGTAGTCGATGTACTGCTTGCCGTCGGCGTCCCAGAAGTACGGGCCCTGCGCGCGCGCCACGAAGCGCGGCGTGCCGCCGACGGAACGGAACGCGCGGACGGGCGAGTTGACGCCGCCCGGGATGGTCTTCTGGGCGCGTTCGAAGAGGATCTGGTTGTTGGACATGAGCGAAACCTGAGAGAAGGGCGCGGGGGCCTCGTGCACGGGCCGCGGCGCCTGGGCGGAACGATCGTCTGATTGTACCGGAGACGCACGCGGCGGGCCCGGCGCGCGCGCTGCGGCCTTTGCGCGCGCGACGCGGGCCGGCGCGCACAGGGCCGGCCGGGGCGATGCGGCACGCTTTTCGGCCAGCTTCTCGGCTCGAATCTCGGCCAGCTTATGGACCCGTTTACCGGCGCGGCTTGCGCTTGCCGGTCAGCTCCGCCCAGCGCTTTTCCAGCGGACCTTCGACCATCGGCTTGATCGACGTGCCGGAGCTCTGTGCATCCCAGGTCTGCACCGAGTACGGATGCACGCGCAGCGCGTCGCGCGGGATCATGACGTCCTGATGCGCGTCGACGAGCCAGTCGTAGACGAAGTCGATGCACAGCCGGTAGCCGCGCTTGGTCGTCGCGTCGGGCACCTCGTACGGCGCGCGCGTCACGTAGCCGGAGCCGAACACGCCTTTCGGCGCCTGCGCGACGCGGTGCAGGAACACGCGGTCGCCCGGCACGATGCCGCGTGCGAAGCCGCAGCCCCATACGTCGTGCACGGCGTCGCCGGCCTTCACGCGCGCGGCGACGTCGGGCAGTTCGGGCCACGGCCATTTCTTGGGGCTCCAGATCAGCAGGAAGGCGGTCATCGGTTCGGTCGTGCGTCGATTGGGTCGGATGGGGGCAGCGGCGAGCGGCAAGCTTAATACGATTGAGACGACTCGGCGCGGGCGCGCGGGCGAAGCACACACCCGCCCGTACGCGCGCGAAGCCACAGCGCGTGCGTTCGCGGCCCTACGCCGACACCGGCCGACGGCCGGCGGCGCGAAAAGTTGCGCGTACAATCAAGGGCCGATGCGCCGCCCGCGGCGCGCTCCGTCGTCTTCACCGCCACGCGCGCCGCTGCGCGCGGGCTCCCATTGCGGATACCCATGTCCCACGTCGTCCGGCGCCGGCCCGATGCCCGGCTGATCCTGTTGCTCGGTGCGCTCGCCGCCTGCGGGCCGATTGCCACCGACATGTACCTGCCGAGCCTGCCGTCGATCGCCGACGGCTTCTCCGTGAGCGCCGGCGCCGCCCAGCGCACGCTCACGAGCTTCATGGCCGGCTTCTCGATCGGCATGCTGCTGTACGGCCCGCTGTCCGACACCTGGGGCCGCCGGCCCGTGCTGCTCGGCGGCATCGCGCTATTCACGCTCGCGAGCATCGGCTGCTTCGTCGCGGGCTCCATCGACATGCTGATCTTCGTGCGCTTCCTGCAGGCGCTCGGCGCGGGCGCTGCGTCCGTGCTGGCCCGCGCGATCGCGCGCGACGCGCACGAGCCGACCGATGCGGCGAAGGTGCTGTCGATGGTCGCGATCGTCACCGCGGTCGGGCCGCTGCTCGCGCCGCTGATCGGCGGCCAGATCCTGCGTTTCGCCGGCTGGCGCGGCGTGTTCGTCGTGCTGGCGTCATTCGGCGCGCTGTGCGCGGCGACCGCCTACCTGCGCGTGCCCGAAACCTGGCCGAAGGAACGGCGCAAGAGCGCGGCCGTGCTCGCATCGTTCGCGTCGTACGGGCGCATCCTGTCCGACCCGGTCGCGTGGGGGCACATGCTGTGCGGCGGGATGGCGTTCGCGTCGATGTTCTCGTACATCACCGCGACGCCGTTCGTCTACATCGAGTACTTCCACGTCTCGCCGCAGCACTACGGGCTGCTGTTCGGGCTGAACGTCGTCGGCATCATGATCGGCAACTTCGCGAACACGCGGCTGGTGGGCAGCGTCGGCTCGCTGCGCATCATCGCAGCCGCGTCGCTCGTGAGCTGCATCGCGTCGCTTGCGGTCGCGCTCGTCGCGCTGACGGGGTGGGGCGGGCTGTGGTCGATCGTCGTGTGCCTGTTCTTCGTGGTCGGCGTGGTCGGCATCCTGTCCGCCAACTGCACGACCGACCTGATGCATCGCTATCCGCACAACGCGGGCGCATCGGCGGCCGTGTTCGGCGCGATGCAGCTCGCGCTCGGCGCGCTCGCGAGCGTCGCGATCGGCGCGCTTGCGGACGGCACGCCGTTCGCGATGGGCGTGACGATCGGCGTGTGCGGCGTGCTGTGTTTCGTCGGCCGCTGGTTCGTGCTGCGCTGGCATGGCCGGCCGGTGAAGGCCGACGCCTGACGCCCGACGCGCCGCGGCTGCGGCCCGCCATGAAAAACGCCACCGGCGCAGCGCGCGCGGTGGCGTTTCGTTTTGCGGCGCGCGCACGGCGGCGAGCGCCGCCGACCGCTGCCGAGCACCTCAGTCGCGCGCGACGTCCTTCGCCGCCGGCGACGCGCCGTGGCTCAGCCAGTCGAGCACGTCGGCCGTTTCGTCGTCGCTCGCGCGCGCACGCGCCTGCGCGACAGCTTCCGGCAGTTCGCCGGCGGTCGATGCGCGGCGGATCGCGACGCCGACCGCGAGGATGTCGATCATCACCAGATGCAGGATCCGCGAGATCATCGACAACTGCGACTCGCGCATCTCGATGTGGTCGGTTTCGAGCGCCACGGTTGCGCGCTTCGCGAGCGGCGTGTTGCTCGATGTGATCGCGATCACCTTCGCGCCCGCCTGCATCGCGACGTCGAGCACGCGCAGCAGCTCGGGCGCGCGCCCCGATTTCGACACCGCGACGATCACGTCCCCCTTGCCGAGCAGCGCCGCCGACGCGGCCTGCATGTACAGGTCGCCGTAGGCGATCGTCGGAATCCCGAAGCGGAAGAACTTGTAGTGCGCGTCCTGCGCGACGATGTTCGAGTTGCCGAGCCCGTAGAACTCGATGCGGCGCGCGCCGTTCAGGATCTCGATCGCGTTCTCGACGTGCTCGAAGTTCAGGTGTTCGCGCAGCTGCAGGATCGCCGACACCGTGTTGTCGAGCACCTTCGCGCCGAAGTCGGTGGCCGTGTCGCCGAGATGCACCTGGCTGTGGCTCATCGGAATCGTGCCGGTGAGGCCGGTCGCGAGCTTCAGCTTGAAGTCCGACAACCCCTGGCAGCCGAGCGAGCGGCAGAAGCGGATCACCGTCGGCTGGCTCACGTCGGCCTTGCGCGCGATATCGACGATCGGGTCGTTGATGATCGAGCGCGGATGGTTCAGCGCGAGATCGGCGACGCGGCGCTCGGCCGGCGTCAGCGCGTCGCGCATCTGGCGAATCCGCTCGAACACCGCCGACGACGCACCGCCCGAGCGGTTCGACAACTGCTCCGCGAGGATCGCCGACACGCCGAGGAACGCCGGATATTCGGCGGTGATCAGGTAGGTCGGGATGTTCTGCAGATAGTGCGCGAAGCGGCCCTTCGCCTCGAAGCGCGCGCGGAACGACGAGCGCGTGAACAGCTCGCCGAGCTTGAGCGCGACGCCGCCGCCGATGTAGACGCCGCCGAGCGCGCCGAGCGTGAGCGCGACGCTGCCCGCGAACGAGCCGAGAATGCCGCAGAAGCATTCGACCGTCTCGAGCGCGAGTGCTTCGCCCGCGTGCGCGCGCTCGACGATGTCGGCCGTGTCGACGCTCGCGGCGACGCGCTTCTTGTCGCGCGCGGCGAGCGCGCGATAGATGATCTCGATGCCGGGGCCCGCGCACACCCGCTCGAACGACACGTGCGGAAACTTCTTGCGCGCGTACTGCAGCACGAGATCCTCGCGCTCGTCCTGCGGCGCGAACGAAGCGTGGCCGCCTTCGCTGCCGAGCGCGATCCAGCGGTCGTCCGCCGGGATCAGGCCCGACACGCCGAGCCCGGTGCCCGGGCCGAGCAGCCCGATCACGCTGTTCTGGCGCCGCGTGCCGCCGCCGATCTGCACGCGCTGCGCATCGGTGAGGCCGGGCAGCGCCATCGCGAGCGCGGTGAAGTCGTTGACGACGAGCAGCGTGTCGAAGCCGAGCGCGCGGCGCGTCGCCTCGATCGAGAAGCTCCAGTCGTGGTTGGTCATCGTGACCTGGTCGCCGTCGACCGGGTTCGCGATCGCGATCGCCGCGTGGTTCACGCGGGCGATCTTCACGTCCTTCAGATACTTGCGGATCGCGTCGGTGAGCGTCGGATAATCGGCGCCCGGATAGACGCGGATCTGCGTGATCTCACCCGGGCCGGTTTCCAGCGCGAAACGCGCGTTGGTGCCGCCGACATCCGCGAGCAGGCGCGGGCCGTCGGCATGCTGACCCACGACGACGGCCTTACTTTGCGCACCAGTAGACATCGAGCTGGGTCCCCTTGTCGTTGGCCAGTTGGGAAATCGCGTTGTGCTGCAGCGTTGCGGCCGCGGCTTCGAGCACGTCGCGTTTGCGGGCGCCTGCGATCAGCAGGAACAGTCGCTCGACGCGCTTGAGCGCATCGAGCGACAAGCTCACGCGTGCATGCGGCGCGGCGCCGGGATGAACCGCGACGAAACGCTCGCGGGTCGTGATCGCGTGCTGCCATTCGGGCGCGTCGGCGAAGATCGACGCGGTGTGGCCGTCCTCGCCCATGCCCAGCACCGCGACGTTCGGCACGCGATGGTCGGCGTTCGCATTGAGCGCGGCGACGTGCGCGTCGAGCGGCACGCGCGTGTCGACGAGCGGCAGGAAGCGCGCGGCGCGCGCCGCGTCCTGCAGCAGCGTGTCGCGCACGAGTTGCGCGTTGCTGGCCGGGTCGTCCTCGGGTACCCAGCGGTCGTCGACCAGCGTCACGTCGACACTGGCCCAGTCGAGGGCCGTGTGCGACAGCGTGTGCAGAAACGGGCGCGGGCTGGTGCCGCCCGACACCGCGAGCGTCGGGCGCGCGGGGCCGGCGAGGGCCGCGCGCAGCGCGTCGCCGACGGCGCGTGCGAGCGCTTCACTTTGCGCTTCCTGGGTGTCGAAAGCGTGGATCTCGATCACATCTCCTCCGGACTGCTTTGTCTGTTCAATTCATGTGAACCATCTGACACGGTGGCGCGCGCCTGTGTGCGCGCCACCGGTCTGCATCAGTTTTCCTCTTCGAGCCAGCAGGTGCCGTGCTGCGCGAGCATCGCGCTCGACGCGGCCGGCCCCCACGTGCCCGCCGCGTACGGCTTCGGCGGCTTCAGCGTGCGTGCCCATTCATTCAGGATCGGCTCGACCCAGCGCCATGCGGCTTCCTGCTCGTCGCGGCGCACGAACAACGCGAGGCGGCCGTTGATCACGTCGAGCAGCAGGCGCTGATACGCCTCCATCTGCCCTTCCTTGAAGAACCGGTCGAACGCCAGATCGAGGTGCACGCTCGCGAGGTTCATGCCTTCGCCCGGCTGCTTCGCGAGGCAATACAGGCGAATCGTCTCGTTCGGCTGCAGCCGGATCACCAGGCGGTTCGAGCCGGGGCGCAGCGCGGGCGCGCCGAGCGCCGAGTGCGGCACCGGCCGGAAGTTGACGACGATCTCGGCGACGCGATCGGCCAGACGCTTGCCCGTGCGCAGGAAGAACGGCACGCCGGCCCAGCGCCAGTTCTCGATCTCGACCTTCAGCGCGACGAAGGTTTCGGTCGGGCTGTCGGGCTTCACGCCTGGCTCGGTCGCATAGGCCGGCACCTGCGCGCCCTTGATCACGCCCGCATGGTACTGGCCGCGCACCGCGACCTTGCCGATGTCGCGCGGATCGATGGGCTTCAGCGCGCGCAGCACGCGCAGCTTCTCGTCGCGCACCGAGTCGGAATCCATCGAATGCGGCGGCTCCATCGCGACGATCGACAGCAGCTGCAGCAGGTGGTTCTGCACCATGTCGCGCAGCGCGCCCGTATTGTCGTAGAAATCGCCGCGCGCCTCGACGCCGAGCTCCTCGGCGATCGTGATCTGGATGCTCTCGACCCATTCGCGGCGCCACAGCGGCTCGAACAGCGCGTTGCCGAAGCGCAGCGCGAGCAGGTTCTGCACCGGCTCCTTGCCGAGGTAGTGGTCGATCCGGTAGATCTGGTCTTCCGCGAAGATCTCGCCGACCGCGTCGTTGATCGCGTTCGACGAGCGCAGGTCGTAGCCGAGCGGCTTCTCCAGCACGATGCGCGCGCCTTCGTTCAGGCCGACCGACGCGAGCGCGTTGCAGATCGGCACGAACAGCGACGGGCCGGTCGCCAGATAGAACACGCGGATGCCCGCGTGCGGCGCCACCGCGTCGCGCAGCACGACGTAGTCTTCCGCGCGGCCGAGATCGAGCTTCACGTATTCGATGCGCGCGAGGAAGGATTTCCACGCGCTTTCGTCGAACGCCTTGCCGGCCGCCTTCACCGCGTGCGGTTTCACGTGCGTGTCGACCCATTCGAGATAGCCGGCCTGATCCGATTCGTGTCGCGCGACGGCGACGATCCGGCCGCCTTCCGCGAGCATGTTGCCGCGGTGCGCTTCGAACAGCGCGGGCAGGATCTTGCGCATCGACAGGTCGCCGGTGCCGCCGAAAAGGACGAAAGTAAAGCTGGAATCGGTATGCATGTGTCTCCGCCGGTTGGGGTGCTGGGAAGCGATCCGTAGTGCGATAAAAATATTTTTGACACTGAATTGTAGTTTAACTACAATCCGCCGCAAGGGGTAGCACCTGGGTGAAGAAAAAAACATGTGCGGTCGACGAACTGCACGAGCTTCGCCGGTGGAGCGCCTTGTGCCGAATGTTATCGGACATTGGCGGTGCGCATGGTTCGCGCGCCGTCGCCCCGGGCTCGCGTCGCGGCATTGCGGCGGGCCAGAAACACAAAGAGGAGACACGCCGTTGAATCTCGATTCACGCTTTCTGTAAGAGCCCGGCCGGTCATCGGCCCCGTACGCTGCATGCGTCCCGCGGCTCGATTTCCCCGTCGTTTATCAAGAAGCCGGTTCCCCGCGGGGAACTTCAAGAGTTGATTCAGTCTGGAGGAGATAAGTAATGAAAGTTCGCTCGATCATGGGCGCGCTCTGCGCCGCGGGTCTGATGGCTGGCGCCGTGGCGGCGCAGGCGGCCGAGAACGTTACGGTGCTGCACTGGTGGACTTCGGGCGGCGAGTCGAAGGCCGTCGGCGTGCTGAAGGACGACCTGCAGAAGCAGGGCTACGTGTGGAAGGACTTCGCGGTTGCAGGCGGCGCGGGGGCGGCGGCCATGACGGCGCTGAAGACCAAGGTGATCAGCGGCGACGCACCGTCGGCCGCGCAGATCAAGGGCCCGCTGATCCAGGACTGGGCCGACCAGGGCGTGCTCGTCAACATCGATTCCGCCGCCACCGACTGGAAGCAGAACCTGCCGCCGGAAATCGACAAGATCATCAAGTACAAGGGCCACACGGTCGCCGCGCCGTTCTCGGTGCACCGCGTCAACTGGCTCTACGTGAACAAGGCCGCGCTCGACAAGATCGGCGCGAAAGTCCCGACCACCTGGCCTGAATTCTTCGCGGTCGCCGACAAGCTGAAGGCCGCGGGCATCCAGCCGGTCGCGATGGGCGGCCAGCCGTGGCAGGACCTGACGCTGTGGGAAGACGTCGTGCTGTCGCAGGGCCCGGCGTTCTACAAGAAGGCGCTGGTCGATCTCGACCAGGCCACGCTGACGTCGCCGCAGATGCTGTCGGTGTTCGACACGGTGCGCAAGATCCAGGGCTACTTCGACACCGGCCGCAACGGCCGCGACTGGAACCTCGCGACCGCGATGGTGATCAACGGCAAGGCCGGCATGCAGTTCATGGGCGACTGGGCGAAGGGCGAGTTCGAGAACGCCGGCAAGAAGGCGGGCAAGGACTACATCTGCGCGCCGGTGCCGGGCACCGCGAACGCTTACACGTTCAACGTCGACTCGTTCGTGTTCTTCCAGCAGAAGGGCGAGAAGAACGCGACGCCGGGCCAGCTCGCGCTCGCGAAGACGATCATGACGCCGGCGTTCCAGGAGCAGTTCAGCCTGCTGAAGGGTTCGGTGCCGGTGCGTCTCGGCGTGAAGATGGACAAGTTCGACGACTGCGCGAAGAAGTCGTATGCCGACGAGCAGACCGCGATCAAGTCGGGCGGGTTCGTGCCGTCGCTCGCGCACGGGATGGCCCAGGGCGACGCGACCGCCGGCGCGATCACCGACGTCGTGACGAAGTTCATGAACTCGCAGCAGGATTCGAAGAGCGCGGTCGCCGCGCTCGCGAAGGCCGCGAAGGTCAAGTAACGCGCGACGGGCGCCCGGCCGCGCGCGCATCGTCGGCCGGGCGTTTTTGCATGTGCAGCAAACGGGCTCGCCCGCGAGCCCGTGCCGTACCCGGCGCCGGCCCGGCCTGCGCCGCCCTCGTTCCAGGAGTCGAATCAAGTGGCTGCCCCTCTTAGCGGAA
This sequence comes from Burkholderia sp. WP42, assembly GCF_000745665.1. Taxonomy (NCBI): domain Bacteria; kingdom Pseudomonadati; phylum Pseudomonadota; class Betaproteobacteria; order Burkholderiales; family Burkholderiaceae; genus Burkholderia; species Burkholderia sp. WP42. Next base: position 53,514 of record NZ_JQJT01000024.1, read on the forward strand.
ACGGATCCGGCGCTGCCGTCGCACGGCGCACGTCGCCGATGTCGGCCTTCGCCGATCGCTGGATCCCGAAGCTCGTGCTCGCGCCGAGCCTCGCGATCGCCGTGGTGTTCATCTACGGCTTCATTCTGATTACCGGCTATCTGTCGCTGACCAACTCGCGGCTGTTGCCGAACTACGAATTCGACGGCTTCGGCCGCTATACGGACCTGTTCCAGAACGACGTGTGGTGGACCTCCGCCGCCAACCTCGGCTGGTTCGGGATTCCGTTCATCGCGATCTGCGTCGGGCTCGGGCTGTTCCTCGCGATCCTGCTCGACCAGCGGATCCGCAACGAAGGCGCGCTGCGCGCGATCTTCCTGTATCCGATGGCGCTGTCGTTCATCGTCACCGGCACCGCATGGCAGTGGATCCTGAACCCCGGCCTCGGCCTCGAGAAGGTGATGCACGACTGGGGCTGGACGAGCTTCTCGTTCGGCTGGCTCGACGATCCGGACAAGGCCATCTTCTGTATCGTGATCGCGGCCGTCTGGCAGTCGACCGGCTTCGTGATGGCGCTGTTCCTCGCGGGGCTGCGCGGCGTCGACGCGGAGATCTTCAAGGCCGCGCAGGTCGACGGCGCCACGCTGCCGACCATCTACCGCAAGATCGTGATCCCGAGCATGCGCCCGGTGTTCTTCTCGGTGCTGCTGATCCTCTGCCACATCACGATCAAGACCTTCGACCTGGTCGTCGCACTGACGGCGGGCGGCCCCGGCACGTCGTCGTCGCTGCCGGCCATGTTCATGTACACGTTTTCGTTCAACCGCGGCCAGCTCGGGCTCGGCGCGGCGTCGTCGGTGATGATGCTCGCGACCGTGGTCGCGGTGCTGGTGCCGCTGATGTATATGGAATCGAGGAGCACCCGCAATGCAGCCTAAGATGACGATCAGCCGGGCAGTGATCTATGCGGCGCTGATCCTGTTCGCGCTGTATTTCCTGTTCCCGATCTACGTGATGCTGTCGACCTCGTTCAAGGATCTCGACCAGCTGCGCACCGGCAACCTGCTGACGCCGCCGTCGCACTGGACCTTCGATCCGTGGGTGAAGGCGTGGAGCGGCGCGTGCACCGGCGTGCGCTGCGACGGCATGAAGCCGTTCTTCCTGAACTCGCTGCAGATGGTGATCCCGGCCGTGCTGATCTCGTCGCTGATCGGCGCGTTCAACGGCTACGTGCTCACGCACTGGCGCTTTCGCGGCGCCGACGCGCTGTTCACGATGATGCTGGTCGGCTGCTTCATTCCGTTCCAGGTGATCCTGCTGCCGATGGCGCGCCTGCAGGGGATGCTCGGCCTCGCGAACACGATTCCGGGCCTGGTGTTCGTGCACGTCGTGTACGGGATCGCATTCACCACGATGTTCTTCCGCAACTTCTACGTGAGCGTGCCGGCCGAGCTCGTGAAGGCCGCGCGCATCGACGGCGCGGGCTTCTTCACGATCTTCACGAAGATCCTGATGCCCGTGTCGCTGCCGATCTTCATGGTCTGCCTGATCTGGCAGTTCACGCAGATCTGGAACGACTTCCTGTTCGGGATCGTGTTCTCCGGCGTCGACTCGATGCCGATCACGGTTGCGCTGAACAACCTCGTCAACACGTCGACGGGCGTGAAGGAATACAACGTCGACATGGCCGGCGCGATCATCGCCGCGCTGCCGACGCTGCTCGTCTACGTGGTCGCCGGCCGCTACTTCGTGCGCGGGCTGACGGCGGGCGCGGTGAAGGGGTAAGCGGCTCCATCCGATACGACGAACCGGCCGCGCCGCGCGCGCGGCGCATCGAAACGAACCCGACGCGGCGCCCGTGTGCGCCGCGCGAGACGAGACAGAGGATTCACAGCATGGCAAGCCTTTCCATCCGTGACGTGTACAAGACCTACCCGAACGGGGTGCCGGTCCTGAAGGGTGTCGACATCGAGATCGAGGACGGACAGTTCCTGATCCTGGTCGGCGGGTCGGGCTGCGGGAAGTCGACGCTGCTCAACATGATCGCCGGCCTCGAGACGGTGACGAGCGGCGAGATCTGCATCGACGGCAAGGTCGTCAACGACCTGTCGCCGAAGGATCGCGACATCGCGATGGTGTTCCAGTCGTACGCGCTGTATCCGTCGATGACGGTGCGCGAGAACATCTCGTTCGGTCTGAACATCCGCAAGGTGCCGAAGAGCGAGCAGCAGCAGATCGTCGAGCGCGTGTCGGCGATGCTGCAGATCCAGCATCTGCTCGATCGCAAGCCGGGCCAGCTGTCCGGCGGCCAGCGGCAGCGCGTCGCGATGGGCCGCGCGCTCGCGCGCGATCCGTCGCTGTTCCTGTTCGACGAGCCGCTGTCGAACCTCGACGCGAAGCTGCGCATCGAAATGCGCGCCGAAATCAAGCTGCTGCACCAGCGTCTCGGCACGACGATCGTCTACGTGACGCACGACCAGATCGAGGCGATGACGCTCGGCGACCGCATCGCGGTGATGAAGGACGGCGTGGTCCAGCAATTCGGCGCGCCGCAGGACATCTACGATTCGCCGTCGAACCTGTTCGTCGCGGGCTTCATCGGCGCGCCGCCGATGAACTTCATCAACGGCAAGCTCGTCGAGCAGGGCAGCGGCGTCGCGCTCGAGATCGACACGGGCCTCGCGCGCAGCGCGCTGCATCTGCCGTTCGACGCGCAGCGGATGAACGGCCACGTCGGCCGCGAGGTGATCCTCGGGCTGCGTCCGGAGCGCATCACCGACGCGCGCAACGCCCATCACGGCGAGGCGTCGAAGCTGCAGCCGATCGACGTGCGCGTCGACGTGACCGAGCCGACGGGCCCGGACACGCACGTGTTCGCGCAGGTGAACGGCAAGCGGATCGTGAGCCGCGTGCATCCGGCCGCGAACCCGCAGCCGGGGCAGACGCAGTCGCTGCTGTTCGACGTGTCGAAGGCGGTGCTGTTCGATCCGGCGTCGGAAGAGCGGATCGCGTGACGCAGCGCGTGCGCTGATGCGCTGAATGAAACGGAACGGGGCCGTCGATGGACGGCCCCGTTCGTTTTCGGGCGCCGGCGCGGCACGGCATAGGGTGGGGCGCGACGATGTCAGTGCGGCAGCCGCACGTCGAATTTGAACGTCGCCAGCCGCGCGACGAGAATGAAGCCGGTCGCGAGCAGCACGCTGTACACCGAGTCGTACTGCAGCCATGCGAGCAGCAGATAGAACCAGCAGCCGGCGAACGCGCAGGTCGCATAGGGGCGCGAATCGCGCAGGATCAGCGGGATGTCGTTGCACAGCACGTCGCGCACGATGCCGCCGACCACGCCGGTGATCACGCCCATCATCACCGCGATGAAGCGCGGCATCTCGGCGTCGAGCGCGATCGCGGTGCCGGAGATGCTGAAGATGCCGAGCCCGATCGCGTCGGCGACGAGCAGCAGGCGCTCGGCCGACAGCCGCGACAGCATCCGCAGCACGAACGGCGCGAACAGCGCGAGCACGAAGATCGCGATCACGTAGTCGTCGTGCACGACCCAGTAGAACGGCCGGCGTTCGAGCAGGATGTCGCGCAGCGTGCCGCCGCCGAACGCGGTGGCGAGCGCGACGACGAACGTGCCGACCGAGTCGAGGCGGTTCTTGCGCGCCTCGATGAAGCCGGAGATCGCAAACGCCAGCGTCGCGATCGCCTCGAGGATCGAGATCGCGAGCGTGAGCCTAGGATGCGGCACGCGGCCCCCGATCGGCCGGCGACGCGGGCGGCTGCAGCAGCACGAGCACCGCGCCGGCGCCGCCGTCGTGACCGCGCGCCTCGCAGAACGCGATCACTTCTTCCTTCTGCACGAGCCACGCGCGCACCTTGCCCTTCAGCACCGGCTCCTTGCCGATCGAGCCGAGCCCCTTGCCGTGGATCACGCGCAGGCAGCGCAAGCCCTTCTTGCCGGCTTCGCGGATGAATTCCGCGAGCGCGTCGCGCGCCTCGTCGCGCCGCATCCCGTGCAGGTCGAGCTGCGCCTGCACGATCCATGCGCCGCTGCGCAGCTTGCGCACCACGTCACGGCTGATGCCGGGGCGGTGGTAGTACAGCGATTCGTCGCTGTCGAGCAGCGTTTCGGGATCGAATTCGTCCGACAGCGTCGCGTTCAGCACCGCTTCCTCGTCGCGCTGCGTCTGCTTCGGCACCGGGTCGGGCGGCGTGCGGCCGGCGCTCGCGCGCGGCGGCGCGTTCAGCGGCCGGATCGCGCCGATTTCATTGCGGAACAGGTTTGCGTCGGCCTCCGCCTGGCGCGTGGCCTTCGCGGCTTCGACGCGCGTGCGTTCGCGCCGTTCGGCTTCGCCTTGCAGCGACTTGCGCAAGGCGCCGAGGCCGGCGAGGCCCTGGCCGCGCAAGGCGGCGGCGTCGAGCGCGGGCGGCGGCGCGGCGGGCGCGGGGGTCACGGGGCGGGCGGCGATCTGCCGCTTCGCGGGATCGCTCGGGTGGGGCTGGTTCTTCGCCATGATTCGATAACGGGGCAGGCGCGTTCGGGCGCGCGGGCACAAAAAAACCGCTGCGCGACGGCAGCGGTTGTTCGGTCGAGCCCGCTCGGCGGCAGCGAACGTCATTGTAGCGCCGTGCTGCCGCGGGGCCCGCGGCTCGTTTCTCGCGCTTACTTCTTGTCGTGCAGGGTTTCGAGGTAGCGCTGCGCGTCGAGCGCGGCCATGCAGCCGGTGCCGGCGCTGGTGATCGCCTGGCGGTAGACGTTGTCCTGCACGTCGCCCGCGGCGAACACGCCCGGCACGCTGGTCGACGTCGCGTTGCCCTGCAGGCCGCTCTTCGTCAGGATGTAGCCGTCCTTCATCTCGAGCTGGCCCTGGAACAGGTCGGTGTTCGGCTTGTGGCCGATCGCGACGAACACACCCTGCACGGTCAGGTCCTGCGTCGCGCCGGTCTTCACGTTCTTGATGCGCAGGCCCGTGACGCCCGACTCCTCGCCGGTCACCTCGTCGAGCACGTGATCCCACTTGATGTCGACGACGCCTTCCTTTTCCTTCTCCAGCAGCCGGTCGATCAGGATCGGCTCCGCGCGGAACTTGTCGCGGCGGTGGATCACCGTGACCTTCTTCGCGATGCCCGTCAGGTACAGCGCTTCTTCGACGGCCGTGTTGCCGCCGCCGATCACCGCGACCTCCTGGTTGCGATAGAAGAAGCCGTCGCAGGTCGCGCAGGCCGACACGCCCTTGCCCATGAACGCTTCCTCGGACGGCAGGCCGAGATACTGCGCCGATGCGCCGGTCGCGATGATCAGCGCGTCGCACGTGTATTCGCCCGCGTCGCCGACCAGCCGGATCGGCTTCTCGTGCAGCTTCGCGGTGTGGATGTGGTCGAACACGATCTCGGTGTTGAAGCGCTCGGCGTGCTCCTGGAAGCGCGCCATCAGTTCCGGACCTTGCACGCCCTTCGCATCCGCCGGCCAGTTTTCGACGTCGGTCGTCGTCATCAGCTGGCCGCCCTGCGCGATGCCGGTGATCAGCACCGGAGACAGGTTGGCGCGTGCCGCGTAGACGGCAGCCGTGTAGCCGGCAGGGCCGGAACCGAGAATCAGGACTTTGGCGTGTTTGGGCGTGGACATGTGCGAATCCGTAAAAGGCGGCCGCGGCGTGCGGGACAAGGCTCGCCGGACGGTCTGGGTTGACCGGTATGCCGTCATAGATGGGTATCAGACGCGCATTATAAAGGCCCCGTTGCGGCACTGCCGAACGAGAGTTTCAATCGCGGCGATAGCGTGTGGCGGCGGCACGTACCGGGCCAAGCACGCGGCGGCCGGCAGGAGCGGGGGAGCGCGGCGCAGGCGGCTGCCCGGCCGCCTGTCGCGGCGCGTTGCCGCATGCGCGAATGCGATGCACGCGTGGCGTTCGGCGTGCGCGCAGGCGGCGCCTCAGTGCGCGTTGGTCTTCGCGCGATGTAACCGTCATTTACACTTGGCGGCGCAGTGCAGCGTTTACAATAAGCGGGAACGAACGACAGGCGGGCGCGCGGCCCGCCATCTTTATACGGATTCATGGCAAAAGCTCCTTATTCCGCCCAGGCACAGGCGTTGCCGCACCGGATGTCGAAGCTCCTCACGGAGATCCGCTGGATTCTCCAGGTCGCGCTCTGCGCTTTTCTGGTGATGGCCCTGCTGAGCTACAGCCGGCGCGATCCGAGCTGGACGCATGCCGCGCAGGTCGATCACATCTCGAACTGGGCCGGGCGCGTCGGCGCGTGGACGGCCGACATCATCCTGCTGCTGTTCGGCCTGTCGGCCTACTGGCTGATCGTGCCGCTCGGGCGGCGCATCGCGGTCAACTACCGGCGCATCACGCGTCACGAGGCCGTCGTCGACGAGCCCGAGCGGCCGATCGGCTGGCTCACCGAGATCTTCGCGTTCGTGCTCGTCGTGCTCGCGTGCGACGGCATCGAGGCGTTGCGGATGTGGTCGCTGAAGGTGCAGTTGCCGCGCGCGCCGGGCGGTGTGATCGGCGAGGCGGTGGCCGGCGCGATGTCGCATGCATTCGGCTTCACCGGCGGCACGCTGCTGCTGCTGGTCCTGCTGGCGATCGGGCTGTCGCTGTATTTCCGCTTCTCGTGGCTGTCGGTCGCCGAGCGCGTCGGCGGGGCGATCCTGTCCGCCGTCAACGTCGCGAAGCTGCGCCGCGAGGCCGAGCGCGACCGCCGGCTCGGCGAGGCCGCGGCCGTGCGCCGCGAAGGCAAGGTCGAGGAGGAGCGCGTGCGGATCGAGGATCACGAGCCCGTGACGATCGTGCCGCCGGTCGTCACGCCGGCGAAGTCCGAGCGCGTCGAGCGCGAGCGCCAGGTGCCGCTGTTCACCGACCTGCCCGGCGATTCGACGCTGCCGCCGGTGTCGCTGCTCGATCCCGCGCCGAAGGCGCAGGAAGCCATTTCCGCCGACACGCTCGAATTCACGTCGCGCCTGATCGAGAAGAAGCTGAAGGACTTCGGCGTCGAGGCGAGCGTCGTCGCCGCCTATCCGGGCCCGGTCGTCACGCGCTACGAGATCGAGCCGGCCACCGGCGTGAAGGGCAGCCAGATCGTGAATCTCGCGAAGGACCTCGCGCGCTCGCTGTCGCTCGTGTCGATCCGCGTGGTCGAGACGATCCCCGGCAAGAACTACATGGCGCTCGAGCTGCCGAACCAGCGCCGTCAGACGGTCCATCTGTCGGAGATCATCGGCTCCGAGGTCTATGCGGCCGCGTCGTCGGCGCTGACGCTGAGCCTCGGCAAGGACATCGGCGGCAAGCCGGTGTGCGCCGATCTCGCGAAGATGCCGCACCTGCTGGTCGCCGGCACGACGGGCTCCGGCAAGTCGGTGGGGATCAACGCGATGATCCTGTCGCTGCTGTACAAGGCGACGGCCGAGCAGGTGCGCCTGATCCTGATCGATCCGAAGATGCTCGAAATGAGCGTCTACGAAGGCATTCCGCATCTGCTGTGTCCGGTCGTGACCGACATGCGCCAGGCCGGCCACGCGCTGAACTGGACGGTCGCGGAGATGGAGCGCCGCTACAAGCTGATGAGCAAGCTCGGCGTGCGCAACCTGGCCGGCTACAACAACAAGATCGACGAGGCCGCCAAGCGCGAGGAGAAGATTCCGAACCCGTTCAGCCTGACGCCGGACGAGCCGGAACCGCTCGGCCGGCTGCCGAACATCGTCGTCGTGATCGACGAGCTGGCCGACCTGATGATGGTCGTCGGCAAGAAGGTCGAGGAGCTGATCGCGCGGATCGCGCAGAAGGCGCGCGCGGCCGGCATTCATCTGATCCTCGCGACGCAGCGTCCGTCGGTCGACGTGATCACCGGGCTGATCAAGGCGAACGTACCGACGCGCATCGCGTTCCAGGTGTCGTCGAAGATCGACTCGCGCACGATTCTCGACCAGATGGGCGCCGAATCGCTGCTCGGGATGGGCGACATGCTGTACCTGCCGCCCGGCAGCGGGCTGCCGGTGCGCGTGCACGGTGCGTTCGTCGCCGATGACGAGGTGCATCGCGTCGTCGAGAAGCTCAAGGAGCACGGCGAGCCGAACTACGTCGAAGGTCTGCTCGAAGGCGGCACCGTCGACGGCGACGAAGGTTCGGCCGGCGCGGGAACCGGCGAAGGCGGCGGCGAGTCTGATCCGCTGTACGACCAGGCGGTCGAGATCGTCATCAAGAACCGCCGCGCGTCGATCTCGCTCGTGCAGCGTCATCTGCGGATCGGCTATAACCGCGCGGCGCGGCTGCTCGAACAAATGGAACAGTCGGGGCTCGTGTCGGCGATGTCGTCGAGCGGCAACCGCGAAATTCTTGTGCCGGCGCGCGACGCGGAATGAGTCCGCGGCGCCCGAGGCGCCGGCCACCCACGGAGAAAACCGGATCATGCAGCAACATTCGTTCGTTCCTTCCCTTCGTTCGACGCGGCGCTGGCTCGGCGCGGCGCTCGCCGGCGCATCGCTGATGCTCGCGGCGACGCACGCGTTCGCGGGCGGCACCGAACAACTGAAGGCCTTCGTGTCGCAGGTGCGCTCGGCGCGGGGCGATTTCACGCAGCAGATCGTCAAGGCGCCGGCCAAGGGCGCGAGCGCCGCACAGGTCGCGCCGAAGCCGAACGACAACTCGAGCGGCACGTTCGTGTTCGCGCGCCCCGGCAAATTCATCTGGACTTATCAGAAGCCGTATCAGCAGGTGCTGCAGGCCGACGGCGACAAGCTTTACGTGTACGACCGCGACCTGAACCAGGTGACCGAGCGCAAGCTGAACGGCGCACTGGGCGCGAGCCCGGCCGCGATCCTGTTCGGCAGCAACGATCTCGACAAGAACTACACGCTGCGCGACGCGGGCGAGAAGGGCGGCATCGACTGGCTCGAGATGCTGCCGAAGGCGCAGGACACGCAGTTCCAGCGGATCGGCATCGGCTTTCGCAACGGCACGCTCGCCGCGATGGAGCTGCACGACGTGTTCGGCAACGTGACGCTGCTCACGTTCACCAACATCCAGACGAACCCGCCGCTGAAGAGCGATACGTTCAAGTTCGTCGTGCCGAAGGGCGCGGACGTGATCAACGGCTGACCGGCATCGCGCCGTTTCGCTGCACGGGCCTGCCGGCGACGGCGGGCCCGTGCTGTTTTGGCGCGCCGCGCTTGCGGCGGCGTGCACCGCCGCCGGTCGTGCGGCTGTCATAATGGCGGGTCCGGCGGCCGTCTCGGCCGCCACCGTTTGATCTGGAGCGAGGGTTCATGTCCGACCTGTTTCAAGTCGAGCCGCGCCGACCGCTCGCCGAGGCGCTGCGGCCGAAGACGCTCGCCGAAGTGATCGGCCAGACGCATCTCTTGGGCGAAGGCAAGCCGCTGCGGCTCGCCTTCGAATCCGGCAAGCCGCATTCGATGATCCTGTGGGGGCCGCCGGGCGTCGGCAAGACGACGCTCGCGCGCCTCACCGCGCTCGCGTTCGACTGCGAGTTCATCGCGCTGTCCGCGGTGCTCGGCGGCGTGAAGGACATCCGCGAGGCGATGGAGCAGGCGAAGGACACGCTGAATCGCACCGGCCGCCACACGATCCTGTTCGTCGACGAAATCCACCGCTTCAACAAGGGGCAGCAGGATGCATTGCTGCCGTTCGTCGAGTCGGGGCTCGTGACCTTCATCGGCGCGACCACCGAGAATCCGAGCTTCGAGGTCAACTCGGCGCTGCTGTCGCGCGCGCAGGTGTACGTGCTGAAGTCGCTCGACGACGACGAGATGCGTCAGCTGCTCGAGCGCGCGCAGCAAATTGCGCTCGACGGCCTCGCGTTCGACGACAAGGCGGTCGATACGCTGATCGGCTATGCGGACGGCGACGCGCGGCGCTTCCTGAACCTGCTCGAGCAGGCGCAGACGGCCGCGTCGTCCGCGCGCGTCACGACGATCGACGCCGATTTCGTCAGCAGCGCGATGACGCTGAACGCGCGCCGCTTCGACAAGGGCGGCGACAATTTCTACGACCAGATCTCGGCGTTGCACAAGTCGGTGCGCGGTTCGAGCCCGGACGGTGCGCTGTACTGGTTCTGCCGGATGATCGACGGCGGCGCCGATCCCAAATATCTCGCGCGGCGCATCGTGCGGATGGCATGGGAAGACATCGGCCTGGCCGACCCGCGCGCGCTGCAGATCGCGAACGATGCGGCCGAAACCTACGAACGGCTCGGCTCGCCGGAAGGCGAACTGGCGCTCGGGCAGGCGGTGATCTATCTCGCGTGCGCGGCGAAGAGCAATGCGGGCTACAACGCGTTCAACCAGGCGATGGCGTTCGTCAAGCAGGACAAGTCGCGCGAGGTGCCCGTGCACTTGCGCAATGCGCCGACCAAGCTGATGAAGGAGCTCGGCTACGGCCATGCGTATCGCTACGCGCACGACGAGCCGAACGCGTATGCGGCCGGCGAGACCTATCTGCCGGACGGCATGCGCGAACCGCACTGGTACAAGCCGGTGCCGCGCGGGCTCGAATCGAAGATCGCCGAGAAGCTCGCATGGCTGCGCGAGCTCGATCGCGACGCCGGCAAGAAGGATTGAGCGGCCGGCCGCGACGGGCCTCGGCACATCAGCGCCTGCGGCCCGGCTGCTTGTTCCAGTATTCGAACGGCTCCGCGTGGCATTCGATGTCGAGTTCGGCGACGCGTGCGTGCAGCCGCTCCTGCGCGTCCGCGATCGCGAGGTTGTAGATCGCCGGCGCGATCTCCTCGACGAAGAAGTGCAGCAGCGCACCGGCCTGGATGTTGCCGATCGGCTCGTCCATGTTTTCGGTGAAATAGCGTTGCAGCGATGCGATCGCGCGCTCGCGTACGTCCTTGTCCAGCTCGATGGCCATCGGGTTGCTCCGTTGAGGGTGGTGCGGGTGCACGCGTTGCCGGCGACGTCGCGTGCGGCCGGCGCGGCACAGACGCGGGTGCGCCGCCGGATCCGATACTGCCACGCGGCCGGCTATTTGCGGCACTGTCCGTCTGGCCGATGCCGTGGCGCCGCCGCGGTGCGTTAGAATTCGCGTCTTACACAACGATTTTCCAAGTCCTCCCATGCTCGACATCCAGTTGCTGCGCAAAGACCTCGACGGCGTCGCGAAGCGCCTCGCCGATCGCGGCTACACCCTCGACGTCGCCGCGTTCTCCGCCCTCGAAGCGGAACGCCGTGCGATCCAGACCCGTACCGAAGAGCTCCAGGCGCGCCGCAACAGCCTGTCGAAGCAGATCGGCGCGATGAAGGGGAAGGGCGAGGACACGTCGGCCGTGATGGCCGAAGTCGGCGGCATCGGCGACGAGATGAAGGCGTCGGAGGTGAAGCTCGGCGAGATCCAGTCGCGCCTGTCCGACCTGATGCTGGGCATGCCGAACATCGCGCACGAAAGCGTGCCGGTCGGCAAGGATGAGGCCGACAACGTCGAGCTGCGTCGCTGGGGCACGCCGCGCCAGTTCGATTTCGACGTGAAGGATCACGTCGACGTCGGCACGCCGCTCGGCCTCGATTTCGAAACCGGCGCGAAGCTCGCCGGCGCGCGCTTCACGATGCTGCGCGGGCCGATCGCGCGCCTGCACCGCGCGCTCGCGCAGTTCATGCTCGACACGCACACGCAGCTGCACGGCTACAGCGAGACGTACACGCCGTACATCGTGAATCCCGAGATCCTGTACGGCACCGGCCAGTTGCCGAAATTCGCGGACGACATGTTCCGCGTCGAGAAGGGCGGCGCCGAAAACACGATCACGCAGTACCTGATCTCCACGTCCGAGATCTCGCTGACGAACACCGTGCGCGAGTCGATCGTCGATGCGTCGGCGTTGCCGATCAAGCTGACCGCGCATTCGCCGTGCTTCCGCTCGGAAGCCGGCTCGTATGGCCGCGACACGCGCGGCATGATTCGCCAGCACCAGTTCGACAAGGTCGAGATGGTGCAGGTCGTCGCGCCCGACACGTCGTACGCTGCGCTCGACGAGATGGTCGGCCATGCGGAAGCGATCCTGCAGAAGCTCGGCCTGCCGTACCGCGTGATCACGTTGTGCACGGGCGACATGGGCTTCTCGGCGGCGAAGACGTTCGACCTCGAGGTATGGTTGCCCGCGCAGAACACCTATCGCGAGATCTCGAGCTGCTCGAACACCGAGGCGTTCCAGGCGCGCCGGATGCAGGCGCGGTTCCGCAACGCGCAGGGCAAGCCGGAACTCGTGCATACGCTGAACGGTTCGGGTCTGGCGGTCGGTCGCACGCTCGTCGCGGTGCTGGAGAACTACCAGAACGCGGACGGCTCGGTCACGGTGCCGGAAGTGCTGCGTCCGTACATGGGTGGCATGGAGCGGATCGACGCACCGGTGCAGGCGTCGTAACGCGGGTCTTGCGAAGCCCTCGTAAAAAATTTTCAGAAAGGGCTTGTCAGCCGCGAAGCGATCGTCTTATAATCTTTTTCTCGCGGAAACGACCAACCGCGAAATGCAGCAAGGAAGGAGAGGTGGCAGAGTGGTCGAATGTACCTGACTCGAAATCAGGCGTACGGTTTCCCCGTACCGTGGGTTCGAATCCCACCCTCTCCGCCAAAATACGAAGCCCCGTGATTCGAAAGGATCACGGGGTTTTTCGTTTTGTCCGTGCGATCGCGAACGGAAGCGGTGTCGATGCCTTCGATGCCCCGCATGCGCGCCGGCAGGCATTCCGCTCCGCAACGTCGCCAGCACCGCCCATCCCCGCGGCTTCGCCGCTTCAGCCCCGGCCCCTTACGCCGTTAACAGAAGTCAGCAACGCGCGTTTTCCGCGTCGTCGCTGTCTTCCGATTCAAGGCCCCATGAAGCTCAGTTACAAGATTCCTCTCGCATTCGCCGTTGCGCTGCTGCTGATGTTCGGCGGCGCGCTGTACGGCATCCGCATTCTCAATCGCTCGATCGACACGTTCGCCAACGACGTCCAGACGCAGGTCGCCAACGAGCGGCTCGTGTCGGCGACGCTCATTGAATTCAAGCTGCAGGTCCAGGAATGGAAGGACACGCTGCTGCGCGGCAAGCAGCCGGAGATGCTCGACAAATACTGGCACGCGTTCGAGACGCGCGAGCGCACCGTCGATACGCTCGCCGCGCAGCTCGTCAAGCAGCTGCCGCCCGGCGACAGCAGAGCGCTCGTCGAGCAGTTCACGCGCGCGCATGCGGCGATGGGCGACGGTTATCGCCGCGGCTTCGACGCATTCAAGGCCGCGGGCTTCGAGCCTTCCGCCGGCGACGCGGCGGTCGCCGGCGTCGACCGGACGCCCGCCGCGTTGCTCGAACGCGCGGCGAAGGTGATCGCCGAGCAGAGCGCGGCGGTGTCCGCGCAGGCGAGCCGCGATGCGAGCTACGCGAGCGTGACGAGCGTCGTGCTGATGCTGATCGTGCTCGGCATCGCGATGATCGGCGCCTTCCTGTTCAGTCGCGCGATCTTGCGGCCGCTCGATCGCGCGGTCGCCTGTGCGCAGGCGGTGGCCGGCGGCGACCTCACGCGTACGGTCGACGCGGCCGGCCGCGACGAGATCGCCGATCTGCTGCGCGCGTTGCAGACGATGCAGGCGAGCCTGTCGGAGGTCGTGCACGAAGTGCGCACGCACGCCGAAGCGGTCGCGACCGCGAGCGCGGAGATCGCCTCGGGCAATCACGACCTGTCGTCGCGTACCGAGTCGCAGGCCGCGTCGCTCGAGGAAACCGCGGCCAGCATGACCGAGCTGACCGGCATCGTCGGTAAATCGGCTGAGCACGCGCAGTATGCGGCGCAACTGGCGCGCGACGCGTCCGAGGTCGCGTCGGCGGGCGGCGGCGTGATGACCGACGCCGTCCAGACGATGGACGGCATCGCCGCGAGTTCGGCGAAGGTCGGCGAGATCATCGCCGTGATCGACGGCATCGCGTTCCAGACCAACATCCTCGCGCTGAATGCGGCCGTCGAGGCGGCGCGGGCCGGCGAGCAGGGGCGCGGGTTCGCGGTCGTCGCGTCAGAGGTGCGCTCGCTCGCGCAGCGCAGCGCGTCCGCCGCGAAGGAGATCAAGGGGCTCATCGAGCAATCGACGCAGCGCGTCGATCAGGGCGCGGTGCTGATCGGCCGCGCGGGCGACTCGATCCGCGAGATCGTCGGCGCGGTCGAGCGCGTGACCACGATCGTCGGCGAGATCTCGTCGGCATCGCAGGAGCAGAGCGCCGGCATCCAGCAGGTGAACGTCGCCGTCGCGCAGATGGACGAAGCGACGCAGCGCAACGCGGCGCTGGTCGAGCAGGCCTCGGCCGCGACCCAGGCGCTCGCCGAGCAGGCGAACGCGCTGCGGCGCGCGGTAGCCGTATTCAGGCTGCCGCAGGCCGCTTGAGCGGCGCGGCCGCGACCGCCTAGGCCCGCGTCAGGTCGCGGCCGGATACTGCGCGAGCACGCGTTCGCGGATCGACGGCTTGATGTTCGACTGCGCCATGTCGCCGCCGTAATGTGCGACCACGCGCGGGTTCATCACGCGATACCAGAGCGGCGGCACATAGGCGAACAGGATCATCGTCGCGTAGCCGGCCGGCAGCTGCGGCGAGTCGTCGAAATGGCGCAGCGCCTGATAGGAGCGCGTCGGATTCGCGTGATGGTCGGCGTGGCGCTGCAGCTGGTACAGGAACAGGTTCGTGACGACGTGATTGCTGTTCCACGAATGCTGCGGCGTGCAGCGCTCGTAGCGGCCGCTCGGCAGCTTGCGGCGGCCGAGCCCGTAGTGCTCGACGTAGTTGACGACTTCGAGCAGCGACGCGCCGTACGCCGCCTGGATCACGAGGAACGGGATCACGACCGGGCCGGCCATCGCGATCGCGATGCCCCACACGACGACGGTCATCGCCCACGCGTGCAGCACCTCGTTGCGCCAGGTCCACGGCGAGCGGCCGAGCCGTTCGAGGCGTGCCTTCTCGAGCCGCCACGCCGAACGGATGCTGCCGGCAACCGTGCGCGGCAGGAACGCCCAGAACGACTCGCCGAAGCGGGCGCTGGCGGGATCCTCGGCCGTCGCGACGCGCACGTGATGGCCGCGGTTGTGTTCGACGAAGAAGTGTCCGTACGCGACCGGCGCGAGCGTGATTTTGGCGAGCCAGCGCTCGAACCGGTTGGTCTTGTGCCCGAGCTCGTGCGCGGTGTTGATCGAGATGCCGGTGGCGGCACCGAGCGACAGCGCGAAGCCGACGTAGTCGTACCACGCGAGCGCATGCGTGCCGACGATCCGCACGCACATGAAGAAGGCGACGTATTCGACCAGCGTCGCCAGGTAGACGATCCAGCGGTAGTAGCGCGACCGTTCGAGCTGCGGCACCACGGCTTCGGGCGGATTGTCGCGGTCGTCGCCGATCAGCGTGTCGAGGATCGGGATCACGCCGAAGGCGAACAGCGGGCCGAACCACCAGAACACGTGCACGCCGGTCGACAGTGCGAGTTGCGCCGCGAGGATCGGCAGCGTGATCGTCACCGCGCCGAGCAGCCACAGATAACGCTTGCCATCCGACCAGCCCGAGGCCGGTCCGTCGGTCGTTGCCATCGTCTCCCTCCATTGGGGGCCGGCTGCGCCTGCAAGCGCGACGGCCGCTCGTGTCATTTCGTCGTGGTGGTCCGCGATGCGGCGTGAGGCAGGCGCGGCACCGGATCGATCGTCCGGCTGTGCCAGTTATACGACGGGCGCGGCCGCTTTCCAAACTCCGGCGCTAGGCGCGAAACTCCAAACGGCGGACCGCATGTGGGGCTCGCGGGCGGGCGGCGACGCCGGGCGATTGAAACGGGCACCGCGCGGCGCGATCTGCCCGCGCGGCCCGCGTTCTGATCAGATGAATGCATGCCCGAAGCCTGTGCGACAGCCGACGACCGACGCTGCAACGAATGTTGCGTCGCAATATCGATCGCGCGACGAGGACGGCGCGCGCCGCGTTTTCGCATGTGCGGATGCCGGACGCTGACGGTTTCGACGTCTCCGCATCGGACGTCGATTGCTCGAATGCCCGAGTGACAAGCCGAGCGAGGCGCACGGTCCGAAGGCCGGACGCGCTCGTCGTGACGGTTCACCGACCGACGGCAGCATGCTGCACGTGCACAGCGGCGGCGGCCCGCACGCGCTTGCGTTGCGCGCCGACTCTCGATCGGCGCGGCCGTTTGAAAATAACGATTTGACTCATGCCCCGCTTTCGGTTGAAGCTAGTAGCTTGCTGTCCGAAGGGGGCTGTGCCTGCATGAGTTCGACCTTGACTGTTCGTCGTATCGCTGCCGACCAAGGCAGCGTGTATCGCGAACTCCGCGCCGCGTCGCTTCGTGAGCCCTACGCGCCGGGCGAAGCGCCGGAGGCCGAATTGCTGAGCGTCGACGCCGACGCGGCGGCGGCCATTGCCGCGTTGCGCGCCGCGTCCGACGAGTCGACGACTTTCCTGCTGTACACCGAAGGCCATCCGGCCGGCATGATCGGCGCGTATTTCGACAATACGCCCGAGCGGCGCGCGTTCGTCAGCGAACTGTGGGTCGCTCACGCGGTGCGCCACCTGCGCGGCGGCGTGCTGCTGCTCGAAACGGCCACCGGCTGGCTGGCCGAGCGCGGCGCGCGGGACATCTACGCATGGATTGCCGATGCGAACCGCGACGCGATCCGTTTCTACGAGCGCGCCGGCTTCGGCAACACGGGCGAGCACGCGCCGGTCGCGCGGATGCCCGGCGCGATGAAGTCGTTGTTCGTATCCCACATCGATACGCCGTGACGCGCGCCGGTGCGGGCCCGCGCCGAGCGACGAAGGCCCGTGTACGCGTCCCGCTGTCCGCGCGCTGGTCGCGCGCGCCTTGCGATACCGCTTGCCAGGTCGCCCAAAAATAATGGCCGGCCGCTTGGACGCCTGTAAAATACGCAAAAAATTTTTGCAGAGTGTCCATGTCGCTTAAAAAATCGCCATTCTTCGAGCTGCGCAGCGGATCGGTCGATACGTTGCTGTTCACCGTGAAGACGACCGATCTCGATGCGTTGCGTGCCGAACTGGTCAAGCGCTTCGAAGCGACTCCCGAATTTTTCGCCGACGACGTCGTCGCGATCGACGTCCGCCGCCTGGCGGAGGGCGAACGCGTCGCTCTCTCGGACATCCGCCAGATGCTGAACGACGTGCGGATGCGTCCGGTGGGTGTCGTCGCGCAGGCGTCGCAGGCGTGGGCGGCCGAAGCCGGCCTGCCGTTGCTCGAGGCGCGCGATCGCCGCGGGGCCACGGCGAAGCCGGAGCCGGCCGACGAGGCCGAGCCGCCTGTCGCCGCGGCGGCAGCGGAACCGGCGCCGGAGGCCGCGCCGAGCGCGCCCGCGGCGGGTGCGCAGACGCTGGTGATCGACCGGCCGCTGCGGTCGGGGCAGCAGATTTACGCGAAAGGGGACCTCGTGGTGCTCGCGCCGGTCAGCCACGGCGCCGAGATCATCGCGGAAGGCAACATCCACATCTACGCGCCGTTGCGCGGCCGCGCACTCGCGGGCGTGCACGGCAACCACGATGCGCGCATTTTCTGCACGTGTCTGGAGCCGGAACTGATTTCGATCGCGGGTATCTATCGAACCACCGAGAACCCGTTGCCCGCCGACATACTGGGTAAAGCGGTGCAGATCCGGCTCGAAGAGGAAAAACTGATGATCGAACCGCTGCGCCTGACGTGATTCACGCGCTGCGCTCCGGATCGATCGGCTCTCATTGACGAACACAGGGTATTGGGTAAATGGCAAAAATCATCGTGGTGACTTCGGGCAAGGGCGGCGTGGGCAAGACGACGACGAGCGCCAGCTTCGCGTCCGGCCTTGCGCTGCGCGGCCACAAGACGGCCGTGATCGACTTCGACGTCGGCCTGCGCAACCTCGATCTCATCATGGGCTGCGAGCGTCGCGTCGTGTACGACCTCGTGAACGTGATCCAGGGCGAAGCGAACCTGAACCAGGCGCTGATCAAGGACAAGAAGTGCGAGAACCTGTTCATCCTGCCGGCGTCGCAGACGCGCGACAAGGATGCGCTCACGCGTGACGGCGTTGAGAAGGTGCTGAACGACCTGGCCGCAATGGACTTCGAATTCATCGTCTGTGACTCGCCGGCCGGTATCGAGGCCGGTGCGCTGCACGCGATGTACTTCGCCGACGAAGCGCTGATCGTCACGAACCCGGAAGTGTCGTCGGTGCGCGATTCGGACCGCATCCTCGGCATCCTGTCGTCGAAGACGAAACGCGCGACCGAAGGCAAGGAGCCGATCAAGGAGCATCTGCTGATCACCCGCTACAGCCCGAAGCGCGTGAGCGAAGGCGAAATGCTGTCGCTCGAGGACATCAGCGAGATTCTGCGCATCAAGCTGATCGGCGTGGTGCCGGAGTCGGAAGCCGTGCTGCACGCGTCGAACCAGGGCTTGCCGGCCGTCCATATCGACGGCACCGACGTCGCCGAAGCGTACAAGGACGTCGTCGCGCGCTTCCTCGGCGAGGACAAGCCGCTGCGCTTCACCGATTACCAGAAGCCGGGCCTGCTGCAGCGCCTCTTCGGCAGCAAGTAACGGAGGCCGCCCATGTCCATTCTTTCGTTTCTCCTCGGTGAGAAGAAGAAGTCCGCGTCGGTCGCGAAGGAGCGCCTGCAGCTCATCATCGCGCACGAGCGGGTCGGCGGCCGTCCGCCGGCCGATTACCTGCCGGCGCTGCAGAAGGAACTCGTCGCGGTCATTTCGAAGTACGTGCAGATTTCGAACGACGACATCCGCGTGAGCCTCGAGCGTCAGGACGATCTCGAAGTGCTCGAAGTGAAGATCGAGATTCCGCAAGCCTGAGCTGTTCGGTCCCTCTCCGCACGGCGGCGCCACGCCGCCGTGCGCGTCTTACGCCCTGTTGCACTTTCGGGCACGCCGTAACACGGCGCCTGTCGGCCGCTCGCCGGCCTCCCGCATTGAACGAATACGCTCGCGTCATTCGTCAATCAGGAGGTTGTGATGGCTGTCTCTACTGTTCAACGCCGTATCGTTTCGCTGGCCTTGTGCGTCGCGGGCCTGTCGGCCGTCGTCGCGCCGCTCGCCGCGCGCGCGGACGAGATTCTCGTCGGCGCGCCGCTGATGGTGCCGTCGGGCCGGATGGTCGTCGCGGAGCCGGTCGCGATGCCGGCCGGGCAGATCGTCGTCGTCGCGCCGAACGCGCCGCCGCCGGTTCGCTACGAGGTCGTGCCGGACGCGCGCGTCGGCTACGTGTGGGAGCGCGGTCACTGGCGCTGGGAGCATGGCCGTTACGTCTGGATCGGCGGCCACTGGGAAGCCGAGCGTATCGGCATGCACTGGGTGCCCGGCCACTGGGATCAGCGCGGGCCGAACTGGTTCTGGACCCGCGGCCACTGGGCCTGACCGGGGGCTGCGATGAAACGGACCGCCATCGCGATTGCGCTCGTCGCCATCGCGCTCGCCGGCTGTATCGTCGTGCCGGCCCGGCCGATTTACTATCGGCCCGCGCCGGTGGTGATCTACTGAGGGTCGCGCGGGTCGGCCGCCGTCGACGCCGGCGAGTCGGCATCGGGCCGTGCCGCAGAGGTGGGCGTGGCGTCGTGGCCGGCCGCGGGTGCCGATCCGGATGACGGCGATTGCGCCTGCGTCGCGACCTCTGCGTCGCCGTCTTCTTCGCGCAGCGTGTCGAGCGGATCGGCGGGCGCATCCTGAGGCTCCGGGACGCCGCTCGCGGCCGTAGCCGCAGCCGCAGCCGCAGCGGCAGCCGCCGCCGGTGCCGTAGCGGACGGTGCGGCGGCCGGCGGCGCGAGATAGCGCTCCGCGAGCGTTTCATAGAGCGGCGGGGCGAAGAAGCGCGCGATGCGGCTCGACACCAGCGCGGTCGCCATCAGCGAAATCACGAGCGCGTGGCCATTGATCATCTCCATCACGATCACGAACGACGTGATCGGCGATTGCGTGACCGCCGCGAGGTAGCCGACCATCGCGAGCGCGATCAGCATCGGCAGGCTCATGTTGCCGAACGCGAGGTGCAGCAGGTTGCCGAACCCCGCGCCGATCGACAGCGACGGCGCGAAGATCCCGCCCGGGATGCCGGGCAGGTACGACCCGACCATCGACACCATCTTCAGAAACGGATAGAACACCGACAGCTGCTCGTGGCCGTCGAGCAGCCCGCGTGCCTCGGCATAGCCGCTGCCGAACGTCGTGCCGCCCGACACGATGCCCACGACGGCGATCACGAACCCGCACAGCGCGGCGAACGCGATCGGGCGCTCGCGATACAGCACGAGCAGGCGCGCGGGCAGCCAGCGTCCGGTGTTGAGCAGCAGCCAGCTGAACAGGCCGCCGGCGATGCCCGTCACGATCGCGGTGACGAGCACGGCGACCGCCAGCATCTTCGGGAAATGCTGGCCGGCGTTGATCGTGCCGAAGTACGTGTAGTTGCCGTTCAGGCCCAGCGCGACGACGCCGGCGAGGATGATCGCGGTGATCAGCACGCCGCTTGCGCGCGCGGAGAAGCTGCGCGTGAGTTCCTCGATCGCGAACACGATACCGGCGAGCGGCGTGTTGAACGCCGCGGACAGGCCGGCCGCCGCGCCGGCGAGCACCAGTTGCCGTTCGATTTGCGCGTTCGAGCGCGGATAGAGGCGCCGCAGGTTGAACATCAGCGCGGCGCCGACCTGCACGGTCGGGCCCTCGCGGCCGATCGTGAAGCCGCCCAGGATCCCCAGGAACGAGACCAGCACCTTGCCGAACAGGATGCGCAGCGTCAGCAGCCGCGAGCCGAATGCGCGCGGGCTCGCATGCAGCGTCGCGATGACTTGCGGAATCCCGCTGCCCTCGGCGCCGCGGAAGAAGCGGCGGGTGATCCACGCGGACGCCGCGGCGATCGACGGCGTCAGCAGCAGCGGCAGCCAGGCGGCGTGCTCGCGCATCGTGCGGAACGTGTCGTAACCCCAGTCGATCAGCCGCGCGTACAGCACGGCCGCGAGACCGACGGCGATGGCGCCGAGCCAGAAGACGCCGAACTGGCGCCAGATTCGCAGCGAGCGTCGGGTGAGGAGCGGAAACAGACGGGAAAGCGGGGCGGGAAGCTCTGAGCGTTGCATCGGCGTCGGCCGGCAGGGCAAAGGCGCATTATAGGAAGATTCGGATGCCATGGGCGCCTGACAAAACTTTACGAAAACGACGCATTTTGTTGCAAATGTAATCTTGGTGTAATGTGTGGGGTCGCCAAGCGTCGTTAGCATGGCGAAATGGCCGGCCATTCCCCACAAGAAAAGTGAAACGCATCCTCATCGTAAAAGTGACCTCGCTCGGCGACGTCGTCCAGACGTTGCCTGTCGTCGCGGACCTCCATCGTGCGTTCCCCGGTGTGGCGGTCGACTGGGCCGTGGACGAATCCTGCGCCGAAGTCGTGCGCTGGCACCCCGGCGTCAGCAACGTGCTGTGCGCGCCGCTGCGGCGTTTCAAGAAGCTGCGCAACGGCGGTGACTTCAAGGCGATCTCCGCGTCGATCGGCGCGTTGCGCGCGCATCGCTACGATGCGGCCATCGATCTGCACGGCGTCTACAAGAGCGCGATCATCTCGGCGCTGGCGCGCGCGGCGCGCCGCGTCGGCTACCAGACCCAGGATCTCGGCGAGACGGGCGCCCGCTTCGCGTACTCGCATCGCTTCGGCCCGCGGCCGGACTGCGACGCGTGGCACGGGATGCGCGTGAGCGCCGGCGAGGCGCTGGGCTATGTCCCCGAAGGCCTCGCCGATCACGGGATCGGCGCGCCGCAGGACGCGCGCCTGCCGGCCGCGCTGACCGACGGCACGCCGTTCGTGCTGCTGTTTCATGCGACGTCCAATCCGGACAAGCAATGGCCGGCCGATCACTGGGCCGCGCTGGCCACGCAGATGATCGCGCGCGGCGTGCGGGTCCTGCTGCCGTGGGGATCGCCGGCCGAACACGACGACGCGCAGCAGATCGCCGCGCGGGCGCCCGGCGCGATCGTGCTGCCCGCGATGTCGGTGCGCGAACTGGGCGCGGCGATCGGTCTGGCGACGCTCGTGGTCGGCGTCGACACCGGCTTCGTGCATATGGCGCACGCATTGAAGCGCCCGACCGTGATGATCTTCGTCGCGACGTCGCGGCACCATTGCGGCATCGGCGGCGCGCCGCACGCGCTGTCGATCGGCGAGCCCGGTGCGCCGCCGTCGGTTGCGCAGGTGCTCGACGCGATCGATGCGGTCGGCCCGGCGCATGGCGCGCGGCGTGTGCGCTTGACGGCCTGACGGGGCTATCGACGCCGCTGTGCGCGCGAGCGCTTCACGCGAGCAACGCTTCGACCGTCACCACCGCCGCGATCGCGGCCAGATTCGCCAGCAACGCTTCGACGAGCAGCCCGCGCCAGCTTTGCGGCCGAAAGCGCGCGGCGAGCAGCAGCGCGCTGCCGAGCGCGAGCGCGAGTATCAGCACGAGGTCGGCGTTGTTCAGATGGACGTTCATCGCGGCGCCTCCTTGAGATGGAGAAGTTCCGGGCGCGGTGCGCCCGGCTCCGAGTATAGGCAGCGCCGCGCGCCGTACAACCGGGGCTGTCCCGGAGGTCAGACGAGCGATGCGTCGCGGGTTTCGCGCATCAGCAGCACGCCGATCAGGCTCAGCGCCGCCGCGACCGACACATAGCCGCCGACCCAAGACAGGCCGCCGCGCGCGGCGAGCAGCTGCGCGATGTACGGCGCGATCGACGCGCCGAGGATCCCGCCGAGGTTGTACGCGACGCCGGCGCCTGTGTAGCGGACGTTGGTCGGGAACAACTCGGACAGCAGCGCACCCATCGGCGCGAACGTCACGCCCATCAGGAACAGCTCGAGCGTCAGGAACAGCGCGACGAGCGGCATCGAGCCGCTGCCGAGCAGCGGCTCCATCGCGAAGCCGGACAGCAGCGCGGCGATCGCGCCCGCGGCCAGCACCGGCTTGCGCCCGAAGCGGTCGGCCGCCCATGCCGACAGTGGCGTCGCGAGCCCCATGAACACGACGGCGAAGCACAGCAGGCCGAGGAAGCTCTGGCGCGGGATATGCAGCGCCGACACGCCGTACGACAGCGAGAACACCGTCGAGATATAGAACAGCGTGTAGCAGACCACCATCGCGAGCGCGCCGAGCAGCGTCGGCTGCCAGTGTTGGGAGATCAGCGTCGCGACCGGTACGCGCACGCGTTCGTCGCGCTCGAGCGCGGCCTGGAAGGCCGGCGTCTCGGCGATCTTCAGTCGTACGTACAGGCCCACCGCGACGAGCACCGCACTGACCAGGAACGGAATCCGCCAGCCCCAGCTGCGGAACTGTTCGTCCGACAGCGACAGCGCGAGCGCGAAGAACAGCCCGTTCGACATCAGGAAGCCGACCGACGGGCCCAGTTGCGGAAACATCCCGAACCAGCCGCGCTTGCCGGGCGGCGCGTGTTCGGTCGCGAGCAGCGCCGCGCCGCCCCATTCGCCGCCGAGGCCGATGCCCTGGCCGAAGCGCAGCACGCACAGCAGCACCGGCGCGAGCGTGCCGATCGTGTCGTAGCCCGGCACGAAGCCGATCGCGGTGGTCGAAATGCCCATCACGAGCAGCGACGCGACCAGCGTCGACTTGCGGCCGATGCGGTCGCCGAAGTGACCGAACAGGAACGAGCCGATCGGCCGGGCGATGAACGCGATGCCGAACGTCACGAATGCCGACAGCGCCTGCGCGGTCGCGGAGCCGTGCGGGAAGAACACGGGCCCGATCACGAGCGCCGCGGCCGTCGCATACACGTAGAAATCGTAGAACTCGATCGCGGTGCCGATGAAGCTCGCGAACACGATGCGCCGATGGCTGACGGCGCCGGCCGAGCCGGTTGCGCGTGCAACGGCCGGGGGGAATGCGGACATGGATGTCTCCGTTTTATCGTTGGGGTGTTCGGCCGCGGCGAGCGCGAACAGGCGCAGCCCGGCGCGGCCGAGCGGATGACGCGGTGGCGGTGCGCGCCGCGTGTCGTGGCGCGGGTATCGCCCGCCGGTCGACGATGGAGACGGATAGGCCGCCGCCGCCGGATGCCGGCGTGATCGGCTCGCGTGCCGGATGCGGCGTGCGAACGCGTGCGCGGCGGGATGGCCGCGCAATGGCGAAAAATTATAGCGAGCGCGGCCGCGGAGCGGTAAGTGCGGAGTGCCGACGGTTCAATCGAGCGATTGCGCCTGCGCGGACGCGGTGCTCTGCAGCGCGAAGCGGCCGTCGTCGTTGAAGAGCCAGCCTTCCAGTATCTCCAGCCGGCCGTTGCCGTCGAGCAGTTTCGGCGGCGGAGGAGGCAGCGGCGCCGAGCGGCGCAGCGACGCCAGCGCAAGGGCTTCGGCCTCGCTGTCGCCGTTGCTGCGATAGACGGAAGCATTGACGACGCGGCCGCCGCGATCGACGGTGAATGCGACGACGACGAGCGAGCGCAGCATCGCCTGCGGCGTGCCGCGCGACACGCCCGACGGGTTGTGGTCGGCCACGCACCGCGCGACTTCGACGCGATACTGGTCGAGGTTCGCGCTGCGCACGACCGACGGGATCGTCAGCACCGAGTGCAGCGACGGCGGCGGCGTGATCGTGCAGGCGGCGAGCAGCGGGATGGCGACGAGCACGGCAATACGCCGCCGGCTGGCGCACGGGCGGAGAACGGAGCGCATGGGGAAGTGCCGGAGGGTGACGATACAAAAATGATAGGCGTCCGCGCGCGGCGTGTTATCCGGGGAAACGCATAGCGCGCGAAACGCGCCGTCGCGATGCGCGGATAACGGCAACCGGTGCGGCGCCGGGGCCACGTCGCGATTCGACGCGGCGGATGCAGCCACGGCCGAACGCGTTCAGTAGCCGTGCGTCACGAGCGCCAGAACGGACAGATCCGGATGTGTGCCGTCGACGATGCTTTTACCGATGTGCACGGCTTCGCGCACCGCTTCGTCGAGGCTCGCGAAGCTCTCTTCGCCGTCGGCATGGAACGCCACCGCATGATCGGGCAGGGCGGGATTCACGCCCGGATGGCACACATAGCCGGTGTAGGTATAACGCGCGTCGCTGCCGGGCGCGAGGCCGGGCACGACATGAATTTCGAAGCCTTCGTAATCGACGTGATCGGTCGCGGTCGACAGTTCGGTCATGGCGGTCTCCGTGTGCCGCGCGCGGGGATGGTGCGGGCGGCAGCGAGTCGCGGCGGCGGTCGTGTCGCCGTGCTGATCGAATTCTAGGCGATGGCGGCGCGGGTCGTCAGTGTTGCGTGTAGTGGGCCTTCGCTGCACGAAGCGGCCCGCAGTCGTTCTCACACCCGCCACGATCCCGCGGCAGCGCCGCTCAACGGGCGCAGCGCGCGTCCTTGCGCTGAATGACGAGGATCACCGGATATTTCTGGCCGTGATCGAGCTCCACCGGGGCGACGACGGTCAGCGTCGCCGGGTCGGAATCGTCGTACACGCTGACCTGCTCGTTGCGGATGTAGGTCACGCCGGTGCAGTTCGATGCGCGCCCGTCGTCCGACACCTTGCACTGCAGCTCGTTTTCCTTCAGGTAGTTGTACGGCGTCGGGCTCGCCAGATATTCGCGCAGGCTGCGCGGCGAGCCGCCGACGCCTTTCACGTACGCGATCGCGCACGACGGCGTTTGCGCGTCGGCGTCGGAGGCGGAATCGGCAGCCGCCGCATGCGTGCCGACCGTGGCCAGCAGCGCGACGAGCGAGGAGGCGATGAAGGGTTTCATGACGTGGGTGTCCCGTTTCGCGGTTCGGAGCGCCGGATTGTAACGGCATCCGGCGGCGCGCGTCGGCGCGTTGCGGCGCTGCGCGCGCAAACGCCGCGGACAAACAAAAACCCCGTCATTCGATGAATGGACGGGGTTTGGCGAATTTCCTGGCGGAAGCGGTGAGATTCGAACTCACGGACAGTTTCCCGTCGCCGGTTTTCAAGACCGGTGCCTTAAACCGCTCGGCCACGCTTCCACGCGAGGCGTGCATTGTAACCGAAATGCCGCGTCGTTCCGCGTCAATCGTCGCGCAGGAACAATTCCTGCAGGTCGTTGAGAAAGCGCTGGCCGAGCGGCGTCGGCGCGATCTGCGTGAAGTCGCGCGTGATGAGCCCGCGGCGTTCCGCTTCGTTCAGCGCCGGCTCGATCGTGCCCATCGGCAGGCCGGTGCGTTCGGCGAAGCTGTGCACCGGGAAGCCCTCCACGAGCCGCAGCGTGTTCAGCATGAACTCGAACGGCAGGTCGCGCGCGCCCACTTCGCGTTCTTCCTGCACCGGCGTGCCGGCCATCGCCTGTTCGATGAAGGTGGCCGGATGCTTGTAGCGCGCCTGGCGCAGGATCCGGTTCGGGAACGACAGCTTCGTGTGGGCGCCCGCGCCGATTCCGAGATAGTCGCCGAAGCGCCAGTAATTCAGGTTGTGCTTGCACTGATGATTCGGCTTCGCATACGCGGACACCTCGTAGCGGCCGTAGCCGGCCTCGGCCGTGCGCTCGTGGATCCATTCCTGCATGTCGGCCGACGCGTCGTCGTCCGGCACGACCGGCGGGAACTTCGCGAACAGCGTGTTCGGCTCGAGCGTCAGGTGATAGAGCGACAGATGCGGTGGCGCATACGACAGCGCCGTCTCGATGTCGGCGTGGCATTCGGCGAGCGTCTGGTTGGGCAGCGCGAACATCAGGTCGAGGTTGAAGTTGTCGAAGGTCTGCGCGGCGATCTCGACGGCCGCGCGCGCCTGCGCCGTGTCGTGAATGCGGCCGAGCGCCTTCAGATGACCTTCGTTGAAGCTCTGGATGCCGACCGACAGGCGGTTCACGCCGCTCGCGCGAAACTGCGCGAACTTCGCCGCTTCGAACGTGCCGGGGTTCGCCTCGAGCGTGATCTCGGCATCCGCGTCGAGCGGCAGCAGCGCGCGCACGTCGGACAGCAGCCGGTCGAGGCCGGCCGCCGACAGCAGGCTCGGCGTGCCGCCGCCGATGAACACCGTATGCACCTGGCGGCCCCACACGAGCGGCAGCGCCTGCTCGAGATCGGCGCGCAGCGCGTCGAGATACTCGGTTTCCGGGAAGCGCTCGCCTTTCCATTCGTGCGAATTGAAATCGCAGTACGGACACTTGCGCACGCACCACGGAAAATGCACGTACAGCGCGAGCGGCGGCAGCGACGTGAGCCGCACCTGCCCGGGCGACGTGAACGTCGCGACGACGCGTGCGCCGGTTTGCGCCGCCTGGCTCATGCGGCCTCCGGTTGCGAAGGCGTGACGTAGACGATCATGCGGTTTCCTCTGCGAGCCGCGCGAGCAGCGCGTCGAGCGCAAGCGCTCGATGGCTGTGCGTGTTCTTCACGGCCGGCTCGAGCTCGGCGGCCGTCGCGCCGAGCGCCGGCACGTAGAAATACGGGTCGTAGCCGAAGCCGTGCTCGCCGCGCGGGGTGTCGACGATCTCGCCGATCCAGCGCCCTTCGGCGAATAGCGGCTCGGGATCGTCCGGATGACGCACCAGCGCGAGCACGCAGCAATAGTAGGCGCGGCGGTCGTCGACGCCGCGCAGCTGCTCGACCAGATGCGCGTTGTTCGCCGCGTCGCCGCGAGCGCCGCCGGCACGCTGCGCATAGCGCGCCGAATAGACGCCCGGCGCGCCGCGCAGCGCGCGCACGCACAGGCCGGAATCGTCGGCGATCGCCGGCAGGCCGGTGAGGCGCGCCGCATGACGCGCCTTGGTCAGCGCATTCTCGATGAACGTGCCGAACGGCTCGTCGGCCTCGGGCACGGCCAGCTCGCCCTGCGGGACGATCTCGATGCCGACCGTCGAGAACAGCGCCGCGAATTCGCGCAGCTTGCCGGCGTTGTTCGACGCGAGCACGATGCGCGACAGCGGCGCGGCAGTGCGATCGTCAGACATGGTCGGCGCCCAGAACGTCCTTCTGCAGCTGCACGAGCCGGCCGATGCCGGCTTGCGCGAGGTCGAGCAGCGCGTTCATTTCGGCGCGCGAGAACGGCACGCCTTCGGCGGTGCCCTGGACTTCGACGAAGCCGCCGGCGCCCGTCATCACGACGTTCATGTCGGTGTCGCAGCGCGAGTCTTCCGCGTAGTCGAGGTCGAGCACGGGCGCGCCTTCGTACACGCCGACCGAGATCGCCGCGACGTGATCGGTGATCGGCGAGCGCGCGAGCTTGCCGGCCGCGATCAGCTTCGACACGGCGTCGTGCGCGGCGACGAACGCGCCGGTGATGCTCGCCGTGCGCGTGCCGCCGTCGGCCTGGATCACGTCGCAGTCGATGTTGATGGTGCGCGGGCCGAGCGCTTCCAGATCGAACACCGCGCGCAGCGCGCGGCCGATCAGGCGCTGAATCTCCTGCGTGCGGCCCGTCTGCTTGCCGCGCGCCGCTTCGCGATCGCTGCGTGTGTGCGTCGCGCGCGGCAGCATCCCGTATTCGGCGGTCAGCCAGCCCTGGCCGCGCTCGCGCAGGAATTCGGGCACGCGTTCCACGACGCTTGCCGTGCAGATCACCTTGGTATCGCCGAATTCGACGAGCACCGAGCCTTCGGCGTGTTTCGTGTAGTGGCGCGTGAGCGCGACCTTGCGCAGTTCGTCGGCGCGACGGCCGCTCGGGCGGGACAGGGATGACGTCATCGGGAATCGGGCACGGAAGAGGAAACCCCGATTTTAGCGCCGAACGGCGGCCTTGCCCGGCGGGGTCGCGCGCAAAAATGGGATAATGCGCGCTTCCCGCCCCGCGCCTTGCAATGCGCCGGGCGCCTCGACTTATTCCCGCCCGATCCGGGCACACCCACGGCGAGACGAACCATGATCTACAGCATGACGGGCTATGCGAGCGCGACGCGCGAACTCGCGACGGCTGCCGGCAACGGCGGCGCGAGCGTGTCGGTCGAACTGCGCACCGTGAACTCGCGTTTCCTCGACCTCAATTTCCGGATGCCCGACGACGTGCGCGCATGCGAGCCGGCGCTGCGCGAAATGCTGATGAACAAGCTGTCGCGCGGCAAGGTCGACGCCCGTATCAACCTGCAGCGCGGCGAGCAGAGCATCGGCGCGGGCGCGCTGAACCAGACGGCGCTCGGCCAGCTCGCCGAGCTCGAGCGCTCCGTGCTCGATGCGTTCCCGGGCGTCGGCCGCCTGCGCGCCGGTGAAGTCCTGCGCTGGCCCGGCGTGCTGGCCGAGAGCGGCGTGTCGGCGGACGCGATCCGCGACGCGGTGCTCGCGTGCGGCAAGGAAGCGATCGGCGAGCTGGTCGTGGTGCGCTCGCGCGAAGGCGCGCAACTCGCGACGATGCTGCTGTCGAACGTCACCGAAATGGAGGCGATCGTCGCGCGCATCACGCCGCTCGTGCCGGAGCTGATCGCGAAACATCAGCAGAAGATCGTCGAGCGGCTGCAGGAAGCGCTCGGCCTCGCGGCGCCGGAAGGCAGCGCGACGATCGTCACGCGCGAGGAAGCGGCGGAGCGCATTCGTCAGGAAGTGACGATGTACGGCATCCGCATCGACATCGCGGAAGAGCTGTCGCGCCTCACCGCGCACCTGAACGAAACGCGTCATGTGATCGAGAAGGGCGGCCGCGTCGGCAAGCGTCTCGACTTCATGATGCAGGAACTGAATCGCGAAGCGAACACGCTCGGCTCGAAGGCGGCGGCGAAGGAGCTCGCCGACGCATCGATGGCGCTCAAGCTGTTGATCGAGCAGATGCGCGAGCAAGTGCAAAACCTGGAGTAACAGAGATGAAACGATCCCCATGCTCACTACGTTCGCTGCCCCCCGAGGGGGCGGCCCGGCGGAGGCTGTCATGACCGATTCCCATCGCGACGGCCACGCGTCGCATGCGCTGCACGGCGGCGTCTATCCCGGCAACCTGTTCATGGTCATCGCGCCGTCGGGCGCCGGCAAGTCGACGCTCGTGAACGCGCTGCTGTCGAAGGACAGCGACATCTGCCTGTCGATTTCGTACACGACGCGCAAGCCGCGCCCGGGCGAGCAGGACGGCCAGCACTATCACTTCACCACCGTCGAGGATTTCCGCGCGCGTCACGCCGCGCACGAATTCCTCGAAAGCGCGGAAGTGCACGGCAACTACTACGGCACGTCGCGCGTGTGGATCGAGGAGCAGATGGCGAGCGGCCACGACGTGCTGCTCGAGATCGACTGGCAGGGCGCGCAGCAGGTGAAGCGGCAGTTTCACAACGCGGTCGGCATCTTCATCCTGCCGCCGTCGCTCGATGCGCTCGAGGAGCGTCTGAAGAAGCGCGGCCAGGACGAGCCGAACGTCATCACGCGCCGCCTGCTCGCGGCCGGCAGCGAGATGGCGCACGCGTCCGAAGCGGAATACGTGGTGATCAACGAGAATTTCGATCGTGCGCTCGCGGAACTGGAGTGCATCGTCGCGGCGACGCGCCTGCGTTTTGGTTCGCAGTACGCGCGACATGCGGAGCTGTTCATCGAACTCGGCATCCATCTGCCCCACGCGGAATGACGCGAGGGTAGAGGGACATAAGGTAGAATAACGACTATATTCAGAAGGAATTTCCAACATGGCTCGCATTACCGTCGAAGACTGCCTGAAGCAAATCCCCAACCGCTTCGAACTGGCGCTCGCCGCCACCTACCGCGCGCGGCAGCTCGCGCAAGGCCATACGCCGAAGATCGAAAGCCGCGACAAGCCGACGGTCGTCGCGCTGCGCGAAATCGCTGCGGGTCAGGTCGGCGTCGAGATGCTGAAGAAGGTGCCGGTGTAACGCGCATCCGGCCCGTTCCAGCCATGTAGTGCACGCGCGCAACGACTCGACCTGGAGGCGAATATGAGCACCACCCCATCGTCCGCCTCCGCGGATTCGACCACCGAAGTCACGGCCCAGTCGCCTGCGCGCCAGTACATCGACGCGGTCCTCGAACAATCCTTCCGGCATCTGTTCGGGCCGACCGCCACACCGGAGCAGCCTCGCAAGCACGGCGTCGTTTCGATCGCGAATCTGACGACCGCGCTTGCCGAGTATCTCGGTCCGGACGAAATCAAAGAGGTCAAGGCGGCGTTCCACTTCAGCGACGAAGCCCACCTCGGTCAATATCGCCAGAGCGGCGAACCCTACATCACTCATCCGGTCGCCGTCGCGGAAATCTGCGCCGGCTGGAAGCTCGACGCGCAAGCCGTGATGGCCGCGCTGCTGCACGACGTGATGGAAGACCAGGGCGTGACCAAGAGCGAGCTGGCCGAACGGTTCGGCCCGAAGGTCGCGGAACTGGTCGATGGCTTGTCGAAGCTCGACAAGATGGAATTCCGCAGCCGCGAGGAAGCGCAGGCGGAAAACTTCCGCAAGATGCTGCTCGCGATGGCGCGCGACGTGCGCGTCATCCTCGTCAAGCTCGCCGATCGGCTGCACAACATGCGCACGCTCGGCGCGGTGCCGATGGAAAAGCGCCGCCGCGTCGCGCGCGAGACGCTCGACATCTACGCACCGATCGCGCACCGCCTCGGGTTGAACAACACGTATCGCGAGCTGCAGGACATGAGCTTCGCGAACTTCAACCCGCATCGCTACGCGACGCTCGAGAAGGCCGTGAAGGCCGCGCGCGGCAATCGTCGCGAGGTGATCAGCAAGATCCTCGAGGCCGCGCAGCGTGCGATGACCGACGCGAAGATCGACGCGGAAATCACCGGCCGCGAAAAGACCATCTACAGCATCTACCGCAAGATGCGCGACAAGCAGCTGTCGTTCTCGCAGGTGCTCGACGTGTACGGCTTTCGCGTCGTCGTCGACAACCCGCTCGACTGCTACACGTGCATCGGCGCACTGCATGCGCTGTACAAGCCGGTGCCCGGCAAGTTCAAGGACTACATCGCGATCCCGAAGATCAACGGCTATCAGTCGCTGCACACGACGCTCGTCGGCCCGTTCGGCGCGCCGATCGAGTTCCAGGTGCGCACGCGCAAGATGCACGAGATCGCCGAGGCCGGCGTGGCCGCCCACTGGCTGTACAAGAACGGCGGCGCCGATCTGAACGACGTGCAGAAGCGCGCGCACCAGTGGCTGAAGTCGCTGCTCGACATCCAGAGCGAAGCGGGCGATTCGAGCGAGTTCCTCGAGCACGTGAAGATCGACCTGTTCCCGGACGCCGTCTACGTGTTCACGCCGAAGTCGAAGATCATGGCGCTGCCGCGCGGCGCGACGGCGCTCGACTTCGCGTATTCGATCCACAGCGATCTCGGCAACCAGTGCGTGGCCGTGAAGATCAACAACGAATTGCTGCCGCTGCGCACCGAGCTCAAGAGCGGCGATATCGTCGAGGTGATCACGGCGCCGTATTCGAAGCCGAACCCCGCGTGGCTCGGCTTCGTGCGCACCGGCAAGGCACGTTCGGCGATTCGTCACTATCTGAAGACGATGCGCCTGAACGAGTCGGTGCAACTCGGCGAGCGGCTCGTCGACCAGAGCCTGAAGGGTTATGGGTTCGCGCTCGCCGACGTGACGCCGGAGGTGTGGGACAAGCTCGTCCAGTGGACCGGCAACAAGAGTCGCCAGGAAATCTTCGCGGACATCGGCCTCGGCCGGCGGGTGGCGGCCGTGATGGCCAAGCGCATCGAAGTGCTGATGAGCGGCCGCGACGCGGACGACGATCTGCCGAAGTCCGAGCGCCATCCCGCGCACCATGCGCCGCCGGTCGTGATCACCGGCACCGAAGGCATGTCGGTGCAGTTGTCGGCATGCTGCCGGCCGATTCCGGGCGATGCGATCATGGGCTATATCGGCATCGGCCTCGGGATGGCGATTCATACGACCGATTGCCGTGTCGCGCAGCGCATCCACCGGCGCGATCCGGGGCGCTGGATCGACGTCGAATGGGCGCCGCAGCCGGGCAGGCTGTTCGACGTCGCGGTGAAGGCGCTGGTCAAGAACACGAAGGGCATCTTCGCGCGCGTTGCGGCGGACATCACGTCGGCCGACGCGAACATCGTGCATATCGCGATGGACGAAGATCTGACGCACGAGTCGACGGTGCTGCGCTTCGTCATCCAGGTCAGCGACCGCCTGCATCTCGCGAACGTGATGCGCCGCGTGCGCACCAATCCCGACGTGATGCGGATCATGCGCGAACGCTCGACCGAGGACGGCGCGCATGCGCGTCACGACGGCGGCATGCGGATCGAGCGCGAGCGCCAGGATTACTGACGCTGCACGGTTGCGGCGAGTCGAGACGGCGGCCACGGGCCGCCGTTTTCTTTGGGGCGACGGAAGGGAAGCCGAAGAAGGGAGCGGAAGAGGGGAGCGGAAAAGAAAAAAGGGCCTTCCCGGAGGAAGGCCCTTCTGAGGTGGCGCGGCTGGCAGGATTCGAACCCACGACCCCTTGGTTCGTAGCCAAGTACTCTATCCAACTGAGCTACAGCCGCACGCAAGACGGTACTGCTTCAACTGTCGGAACCTTCTGCGATGGGAAGGCCCCCAAAAAAGTGGCGCGGCTGGCAGGATTCGAACCCACGACCCCTTGGTTCGTAGCCAAGTACTCTATCCAACTGAGCTACAGCCGCACGCAGAAGCGGAAGTATAGCAGGGTTGTATAAAAAGGGAAGCCTTATCCGCAAAAAATGTCGCCTGATCTTGCATGCCCGCGTTCGTGTACCCTTGGGGCATCAGTCATTCACGTATCGAATCAGCATCATGAACAAGGCGTTTGTCAAAGAATCGGAAGGCGACGACGACGATCTCGACCCCGGTCAGCCGGCGATCCCGGCGGGCACCAAGAACTACATCACGCCGGCCGGCCACAAGCGGCTCAGGGACGAGTTGCTGAACCTGATCGACGTCGAGCGTCCGGAGGTCGTGCGCCTCGTGTCGTGGGCCGCGTCGAACGGCGACCGGTCCGAGAACGGCGATTACATCTACGGCAAGCGGCGGCTGCGCGAAATCGACCGCCGGATCCGCTTCCTGACGAAGCGGCTCGATCTCGCCGAAGTCGTCGACGCGAGCCGGCAGGAGAACGTCGACCAGGTGTTCTTCGGCGCGACCGTCGATTACGCGACGCCGGACGGCGAGGACCACACCGTGACGATCGTCGGGATCGACGAGGTGGACCTCGACCGCGGCTGCGTCAGCTGGATCTCGCCGATTGCACGGGCGCTGATCAAGGCGAAGATCGGCGATACCGTCACGTTGATCACGCCGGCCGGCCCGCAACCGATCGACGTGCTCGACGTGCGCTATCCGGCGCGGGACGACGCATGAGCGCGTAGCGGCGTGCGGCGTCGCAGCGGTGCGTATCGACGTCCGCGGCGCCCGCACGGCCAGCCCCCCCATGACGGCGGCGCGATCGCCGCAGCAATGGTTCAGAAGCGGTGGCGCATACCCGCGGTGACGGCGATTTGCTTGTTCGTCGACGACGCGCTGCCGAGCCCGTTGATGTTCGCGCCGATCGCCAAGCCGTCCGCGTTGACGCGCTGGTATTCCCCTTGCAGATACAGGTCGGTGCGCTTCGACAGCGCATAGTCGGCTTGCAGGTTGAACTGGTGCCAGCTGGGCGACTGGCCGTCGAGGCGGGCATCGGTGTAGGTGTACGAGCCGGCCAGCGAGAATGCCGGCGTCAGCGCATAGCGGCCGTTCACCTCATAGTTGTTGAAGCGCGTGCCGCCCGTGAGCGCGATGCCGCGCGACACGCCCGACTGTCCGGCGCTGATGCCGGCCGAATCGGTGAGGCGGGTCTGCGTGAACACGAAGCCGGCGGTCGCCGGGCCGAAGCCGTAGTTCAGGCCGGCGCCCCAGGTACGCTGGCGGCCGGCCGCGAAGGTCCAGTCGCCGGCCACGGCGCCCGGGTCGCTCGCTGCGAGCGCCGGCGCGTTGACGTTGTTGTTCAGCTGCATGTAAGCGGCCGCGACGTTGAAGCCGAGGTAGCTGTATGACGCGCCGACGCTGTATGCGCGATTGTTCGCGAAATTCGTGGCGTTCGAGAAGCCGTACAGCGCGCCGAATTTCAGGCCGCCGTAGTTCACGCTCTGGTATTTGATGGCGTTGTTGATCCGGAACGAGTTGTTCAGGTTGTCGTTGTCGAACGGGTGCGCGAACTCGGTGCCGCCGTACTGCGTGCCCGTGAGCGACAGCGGCCCCAGGTAATCGACGACGCTGTCGTATTGGCGGCCGAGCGTGAGCGAGCCGAAGCCGTCGTGTGCGAGCCCGACGAATGCCTGCCGGCCGAACTCGCGGCCGTTCTGCTTCAGCGTGCCATTGTTGATGCCGAAGCCGTTCTCCAGCGTGAAGATCGCTTTCAGGCCGCCGCCGAGATCCTCGGTACCGCGCAGCCCCCAGCGGCTGCCGTTGATCGAGCCGCTCGTTTCCTGCCACGCGCTGTGGCCGCCCTGGTTGTTCGTGTAGGTGATGCCGGCATCGATCAGCCCGTATAGCGTGACACTGCTTTGCGCATGGGCGGCGATCGCCGGAATGCCGGCCAATGCGGCAACGATCAGCGTCTTTTTCATGATCTGTCTCCAAACGATTGTTGTCGATCGAAGCCGCAGCGGGCTGTCGCGCGCATCGCCATCGAGCGGTACGCGCGTGACATGTGGGGCAGCGGCCGCTCAGTCACCAATCCGTTTTGTAGTGTATGAAGCGCCGTGGCTCCGGTAGAGAAGCGCGTGCCGCAATACTGTATTTAGGATGGCGCAAGAATGGTCGCGCGGGCGGAGTGCCCCGATTATCCGGGCATTGCGGCGGCGCAACATACGATTGCTGTCGTCAGCAGTGCGTAATGACGTTGCGCCGTCGCGACACTGCCAACGCCACCGCGCAAACAATCCGATTATTGACACATCGGCAATAGAGGTTTGTGCGGAGCATGGATAATGAAAGGATGTAATCTCGTTATACTGCAGTCTCTGCTTTCCGAAGCAGACTTTTTCGTTGACGGAAAAGATCTCCAAACCTTTGTCGGCGCGACTTCCCAGTCGCGCTTTTTTTTGCCCGTCGTTCCTGTCCTTCCCCGCGGCTTCTCCCGCGCCGCTACGAGTACGAGCGTCGCTTGCGTCTCGCAGCCGGTTCCGCGTCGTTGGTTTGCGCCTGCGGCGGCGTATAGGTCCAGTCTTCCATCACGTAGTGACGGGCATCCAGCGGCGACGCCAACAGGTTTTGCCAATGGTCGCCGTGCCAGGTCGGATCGAACTCGGTGTCACACGGCGCTTCACGGGACTCGGCCAGCGCGCGGGACTTGCGGCGTGCGCGTGCGAGTCGGCTCGCGAAGCGCTTGATTCCGTCCAGCCACATGACCTTCTCCTCCAATTGCGTGACTCCAGCATCGCAACGTGGCGCGGCTTGCGCAACCGGAAAAAACCCCGAGGATTTTACCGGCATGATTCGACCCCGGTATGTTTTTCATCATTTCGATTAACGGTGCTCCATGCCCGGTAATATTGACAGGGTTTTGGCGCGAATTAGTTAATAGAAGACGAGTGTGTGCCCATTCCAATGGCATTGATGTGATTTTGATAAAGAGGGCGTTAAAAATTTGCTTGACGCGCCTCGATCGTCCAATTTATAAAGTGAGCACTCCGTCCCCGGACGCAGCGCCCATTGGGAATCGGCACGCTGTTACGGGTGTTCGGGAAGCGGCTATAAATGGTAGCTTTTTTGATCTAAACGAGTGGGGAACGAAGGTATGGATACCGGTATCGTAAAATGGTTTAACGATGCTAAAGGTTTTGGCTTTATTACATCCGACAATGGCGGCGAAGATTTGTTTGCGCACTTCTCCGAAATCCGGATGGAAGGCTTCAAGACGTTGAAGGAAAACCAGCGCGTTTCGTTCGAGGTGAAGGTCGGCCCGAAGGGCAAGCAGGCAGCGAATATCCAGGCAGCCTGACGCGCCGCGTAGTACCGATCACGTCCGGCCCCCGCATAGCGGGGGCTTTTTGCATTTGCGGCCGCGAAAACGGCCGGCATGCGGATCGATTCCGGTTGCACTGGCCCGCGACACCCGCGCCGGTGCATACTCGCGGAAGCATCGTTTCTCCCGTCTCTTCATGTCCGACCTTTATCCGTCCGATCCTGCCAGCGAACAGCCGCTCGTCTTCGTCGACCTCGAAACCACTGGTGGATCGCCCGCCGAACATCGCATTACCGAAATCGGGGTAGTCGAAATCGGTCCGGGCCACATGTCCACATGGACGACGCTGGTCAATCCCGGGCAGCCGATCCCGCCGTTCATCCAACAGCTGACCGGTATTTCGGACGACATGGTGCGCGACGCGCCGTCGTTTGCGTCGCTCGCGCCGGCGCTGTTCGAGCGTTTGGACGGCAAGCTGTTCGTCGCGCACAACGCGAGCTTCGACCGTGGTTTTCTGCGCGCAGAATTCGAGCGCGCCGGCCTCGCATTCAACCCCGACGTGCTATGCACGGTGAAGCTGTCGCGCGCGCTGTTTCCGCGCGAGTCGCGGCATGGCCTCGATGCGCTGATCGAGCGGTATGGGCTGGTCCCCGCCGCGCGCCACCGCGCGCTCGCGGATGCGGACCTGATTTGGCAGTTCTGGCGGCAATTACACACGCTCGTGCCGCTCGAGCGCTTGCGCGACCAGATCGCACGCACGACGCGCCACTTCCGTCTGGGCGGCGACTTGACCGAAGCATGGCTCGATACCGCGCCGGCCGGATGCGGCGCCTATGCGCTGTTCGGCGAGGGCGACGAAGCGCTGTACGTCGGCCGCAGCGTGCGTGTCCGGCAGCGCTTGCGTGCGCTGCTGACCGGCGAGCGGCGCTCGTCGAAGGAAATGCGGATCGCGCAGCAGGTGCGGCGCGTCGAGTGGCGGGAGACCGGCAACGAGCTGGGCGCGATGCTTGCCGAAGCGCAGTGGATCGCGCGCCTGCGCCCGGCATACAACCGGCGATCCACGGCTGCGGCCGTACGTGCCGGTGATGCGCCCTGGCCGTTCGACGGCGCGGTCGCGTTCGAGGCGCACGGCGAGCGCAGCCTGTTTCATGTGATCGATGCGTGGCGCTACCTCGGCGTGGCCGAGTCGCTCGACGCCGCCGCGCGGCTCGCGGCGGACGGCACGGACGGCGCGTTCGAGCCCCATACGCAGCGTCTGTTGCAGACCTATCTCGCGCGCGGCCTCCAATTGATCCCGCTGGCGGCGTTCGCGGCAGCCGACTGAGAATCGCGCGCGGCTGCCTGCGATCGTGGCGGCCGGTCAGCCGATCGCGCTGGCGCCGCCCGCCGAGCAAACATGGGACAGCGCGGTGCCGAGCGCCTGCGTACGCGTCGACTCGTAGCGGGTAAGCGTCTTCCAGTTCGCGATGCTGCGCGCGAGCCGTGCCTGGCAATCCGGGGCGTCGCGCACCGGCGCGGCTTGCGCGAGCGCGGCCAGCATCTTCTGCGTGAGCTGGTCGAGCGCCGGGCGCGTGCTGGTCGCGAGGTCGGGTGGCGTTCCTTCCGGAGGCCGCGTCGCGCGCCAGTTGGCGAACAGCGCGTTTTGCACGTCCTTGCTGGCGGCGATCTGGTCCTCGAAGAAGGTGCGGGCGACCGCCGCGTCGACGCCGGCTTGGACCGCGCGCTTTTCCACCGACGCGAGCAGCGCGGCTTCGCGCGGCTTGTCTTCGATCGCCTGGTGGTTGGCCCATTTCCAGCGCGCGACCGGCTCGGCAAGCGCGAGCCGCTGCGACGCAAGGGCGACGAGATTGGTGAGCGCGGTGTCGTCGCCGTCTGCGCGCGCTGCGGGCGGCGCCGAAAGGAATGCGACACCCAGCGTGGCGACAGCGAGGCTGGCACGAATGGCTTGTTTCATCGGGACGTTCGGAAGTGGCCGCAGGGGCCGTGGCGGGAAAACCAGAAGGATAGACGAAGACGGCCGCGCGGCGGAGCGACGCGACAGCGGATATTTAGCGGACGCGCCGAACCGGCACCGTCAGGCCGTTGCAGCCCGGGTGCAAAGCGATCTGCGCACGAAACGCAGCGAGAAACCGCACGATCTCGATCGACACGCGACGGTTACGGAACGGAACGCGCGATCACTTCGGCGCGTAGAGCTTGTGCTGCTCGTCGAAGAATGCCCGGACGTGCTCGGGCAACTCGGCGAGGAACTCGACGCCGACGGGCTCCGGATCCGGGCTCATTACTTGCTCGGGCGGCGGCATGCGGGTTGGTCTTTCATCCATGATCGTTTCTCCAGCGGGTTCAATAATTATCAACCTCGCGCTCGGATTTATGCCAGAGGCGAATCGTTAGTTTTTGTCTCTGTTGTATTAACGGCACATGCGTTGGCGCGCGCTGTCCGATGCCGACTATTGCGCCGCGCAGGATCGGCAACGATCGGTCCGCTTGTTATACTTCGCGCGCACTTTTTCCTCGACCGCGATGACACGAAAGACGCGATGGATCGGCCTCGTCTGGCTGGCGCTGGTACTGAACGTACTGTCGCCAGTCATCGGCTATGCGCGCGTCGCGGCGAGCGGTTCCGGCGCGCTTCCGCTCGAGCTGTGCAGTGCGGCCGGCGCCCACCGCGTCGTGTTCGCACCGTCCGCCGACGAGCAGGGCACGGCGTCGTTCGACCATGCCGCCGTACCGCACTGCGTGTACTGCCCGGGCTTCGCGTCGAACGTCGCGCTCGCCACCAGCGTGCCTGTCTTGCCCGGCTTCGTGCGCGCGTTCGCCTACCGGGCCGTCGCACCTGTCGTGCCCGATCGTCCCGGGCAGCCTATCCGACTCGCGCAGCCGCGCGGCCCGCCTGAAAACGTCCCGATCTGATTGATATCGTCCGCGCGCCTCGACGGCGCGCGTGCCGCCCGCGGGCGCGTTCCGCGCGCCACGCCTCACGCGCGCGCTGCGTGCGCTCGCGTGCTGCGGCATTCGGTCACGTTTTCAGGAATTGATCCATGTCGTTCACCTTCGCCGCGCGCCCGCCGCGCGGACGGCTCGCGCTCGCGTGCGCGACCGCTTTCGTATGGCCGCTCGCGCAAGCGGCCCCGATCGACGGCGCGTCCGCCGATCCGACCTCCGGCGCGACGCGCGTGTCCGCCGACGGCGTGCCGTCCGCTGCCGTACCCACGCCCGCACCCACGCCCGCACCCACGCCCGCACCCACGCCGACCGGCGACACGCTCAGCGCCGTCAGCATCACTGCCCAGCGCCAAAGCGTCGATCCCGACACGCCGGCCGTCGTCGAGTCGATCACGCGCGAGCAGATCGACTCGCACACCAACACCAGCACCGAGGACGCGCTGAAGTACGCGACCAACCTGATGGTGCGCAAGCGCTACATCGGCGACCGCAACAGCGTGTTCGCCGGGCGCGACTTCAACGAGCTGCAGAGTGCGCGCGGGCTCGTGTATGCCGACGGCCTGCTGCTGTCGAACCTGCTCGGCTCGAGCTACGCGTATCCGCCGCGCTGGTCGCTGATCGCCCCCGACGACATCGCGCGCGTCGACGTGCTGTACGGCCCGTTTTCCGCGCTCTATCCGGGCAACGCGATCGGCTCGACCGTGCTGCTGACGACGCGCAAGCCCGACCGGCTCGAGGCGTCGGTGTCGACGCAGTTCTTCACGCAGCGCTATCGCGACGGCTACGGGTTCGCGGACAGCTTCGGCGGCAACCATCAGACGGCGAGAATCGCGAACCGCATCGGCAGGTTCTGGTTTTCGCTGTCGCTCGACCGGCTGGAGAACGATGGCCAGCCGATGCAGTATGCGAGTCCCAATGCCGCGTACAACCCGCGGCTCGGCGCGGCGGTGCCCGTGACCGGCGCGGCCACCGACATCGGGCCCAACGGCAAGCCGCGCACGATCGTCGGCGCGCAGAACATCGAGCGGACCGAGCAGCTCAACGGCACGGTGCGGATGGGCTATGCGTTCACCGACCACGTCGATGCGACCCTCACGCTCGGTCACTGGGAAAACCACTACCGGCAGCACGGCGCCACC
Organism: Burkholderia sp. WP42; assembly: GCF_000745665.1. Lineage (NCBI taxonomy): Bacteria > Pseudomonadati > Pseudomonadota > Betaproteobacteria > Burkholderiales > Burkholderiaceae > Burkholderia > Burkholderia sp. WP42. Next base: position 94,383 of record NZ_JQJT01000024.1, read on the forward strand.
TTCCTGCGCGACGCGGCCGGCAATCCGGTGTACGGCGGCAACGTGTCGATCGGCGGCCGCAACATGACCGTCGCGCCGAGCGCATTCGCGCCGCAGCGCGGCGACCAGGAGAACTGGCTGTACGCGCTCGGGCTGAACGGCCGGCTCGATTCCGGCTGGAGGCTGTCGGGCGTGGTGTCGGCCTACGACGTGTCGCGCGACGTGCTGCGCGCCGCGTCGACTGCACAAGGCGGTGCGGGGACGCTGTTCGACGGCAACGGCACGGGCTGGCGCACGCTCGACCTGAAGGCCGAGGCGCCGGACGTGCACGGTCATACGTTCACGTTCGGCTATCACTACGACAACTATTTCCTGCGCAACGTCACGTACAACACGGCCGACTGGCTGGCCGGGCCGAGCGCGTCGGTCGCGAGCGTCTACCGCGGCGATACGCGCACGCAGGCGCTGTTCGCGCAGGACGCGTGGCGGTTCGCGCCCGGCTGGCTCGCGACGCTCGGCCTGCGCTACGAGCGCTGGGACGCCTACGGCGGCGCGCTCGGCAACGGGAGCGCCACGCTCGGCTACGCCGACCGCGGCGCGAATGCGCTGTCGCCGAAGGTCGCGCTGCAATGGGACGCCACCGACGTGTGGCGCTTCCGCCTGTCGTTCGCGACGGGCACGCGCTTTCCGACGGTCGGCGAGCTGTTCCAGGGGACGATCTCGAACAACGCGATCGTCAACAACAACCCGGGCCTGCGGCCGGAAAAGGCGATCGACTGGGATTTCACGGCCGAGCGCGACGTCGGCGTCGGCGTGGTGCGGGCGAGCGTGTTCCAGAGCGACCTGCGCGATTCGATCTACAGCCAGACGACGGTGTCGGGCGCAACGACGGTCACCAATATCTCGAACGTCGACCGCGTGCGCGTGCGCGGCGTCGAGCTCGCATTCAGCGGCCGCAACGTCGGGCTGCGCGGGCTCGACATCGACGCGAACGTGTCGGCGAGCAACGCGCAGATCCTGGCCGATGCCGCGAATCCGGCGTACGTGGGGTCGCGCTTTCCGCGCATCCCGCGCGTGCGCGCGAACCTGCTCGCGTCGTACCGCTTCGACGAACACTGGCTGGGAAGCGTCGGCGTGCGCTACTCGGGCCGCCAGTTCAACACGCTCGACAACAGCGACGTGAATCCCGACGTGTACGGCGGCACCAGCAACTTCACGATCGTCGATCTGAAGGCCCGTTACAGCTTCGACCGTCACTGGAGCGCCTCGGTCGGCATCGACAACGTGACCGACCGCCGCTACTACGTGTTCCATCCGTACCCGGGCCGTACCTTCTTTGGAGAATTGAAATGGTCGCTGTGAAATCGTTCGCGGCAGCTTGCGCGTTGTGGCTCGCAACGCTGTCGTGCGCCGCCGCGCACGATCTGCGGGATACGCACGCCGCACCGCAGGTGGCCGATCCGCATGCCGCGCACATGAGCATGCAGCCGGCGCCGGCGCAGCAGAAGCCGCCGCTCGCCACCGGCACGGCGTTCGATGCGCGGCACCGGCTGTGGGTCGCATGGGTAGAAGGCGCGCACGTCGTCGTCGCGCACTCGGATGACGCGGGCCGCACGCTGTCCGCGCCGGTCACCGTCAACGCGATGCCCGAGCCGATCTACACCAGCGCGGAAAATCGGCCGAAGCTCGCGACGAGCCCGGACGGCCGCGCGGTGTACGTGTCGTGGTCGATGCCGCTCGATGCGCCCTACACGGGGATGGTGCGCTTCTCGCGTTCGCTCGACGGCGGCGCGACGTGGAGCGTGCCGATCACCGTGCATCGCGACCGTCAGGCGATCACGCACCGCTTCGACATGATGGCCGTCGACCCGGCCGGCAACATCGCGATCGCGTGGATCGACAAGCGCGATCTCGTCGCGGCGAAGGCGGCGGGGCAGTCGTACGACGGCGCGGCCGTCTACTACGCGGTGTCGCGGGACGGCGGCGCGTCGTTCGAAGCGGAGCGCAAGGTGACCGACCACACGTGCGAATGCTGCCGGATCGCGATGGCCGTCGATCCGGCCGGCCGCATCGAGGCCGTATGGCGCAACGTGTTTCCCGGGCAGATTCGCGATCACGTGCTCGCGGTGCTGCCGATCGCGGCATCGGAGCCGGTCGTGCCGTTGCGCGCGACCTTCTCGAACTGGCGGGTCGACGCGTGCCCCGAGCACGGGCCCGCGCTCGCGATCACGCCGGACGGCACGCGCCACATCGCGTGGTTCGGCGTGGTCGACGGCCGCGCCGACGTGTTCTATTCACGCATCGACGCAGACGGCCGGCCGCGCGGCACGCCGTGGGCGTTCGGCGCGAATCCGGCGGCGCCGGCCGAACAGGCGTCGCATGCGGCGCTCGTCGCGCGCGGCGACGTCGTGTGGCTCGCGTGGAAGGCGTTCGACGGCGACACGATGCACATCAGGCTGCGCCGCTCAGACGATCGCGGCGAGCACTGGTCGGCGCCGCGCGACATCGCGTCGACGTCCGGCGCGAGCGACAACCCGCAGCTGCTCGACGATGCGGGCCGCATCTACGTGTCGTGGCGCACGCGTAACGACGGCTATCGTCTGATTCCGGTGGAGGGCGCGCAATGAAGCGAGGGTGGATCGTGGCGCTCGGCGCGCTGCTCGCGAGCGTGCCGGCATGGGCCGGCGAACTGCAGCCGCTGCGTGCGGCCGAGGTCGCTAAGCTGTACGCGAGCGCGCATGAGCGGCCGCTCGCGGTCGAGATCTGGTCGCTGGACTGCGGATACTGTCGCGAGAACGCCGCGCATCTGGTGGCGTGGCAGCGCCGGCATCCGGACGTGCGGCTCGCGATGGTCGCGCTCGACGCTTACGACGACAGCGCTGCCGCGCTCGCCCACGCGCTCGCGCAAATGAACTTGCCGCCGCAAGTGGCGCAATACGCGAACGCGGAGCCGATGCCCGAGCGGCTGCGCGCGGCGCTCGATGCGGGATGGCGAGGAGAAATGCCGCGTACCGTGTGGATCGGCCGCGACGGTGTGCGCGACGCGCGCAGCGGCTTGCTGACGTCCGACGTGCTGGACGGCTGGCTGCGGCACGGCAACGGCCGCTGACGAGGACGGCGGCGCGCGAAGGGCTGCGCGCCGCGTCTCGGTGGGCCAGAAACGAAAACGCGCCCGAAGGCGCGCGAGAAGATCGTCAGGCCGCGCGCCTGAATAGCCGGATCACGAACAGCAGGATCACGGCGCCGATCACCGCGACGATCACCGAGCCGATGAAGCCGCTGCCGATGCTGATGCCGAGCAGCCCGGCAAGCCAGCCGCCGATCACCGCGCCGACGATGCCGACGATGATGTCGACGATCAGCCCGAACCCGCCGCCCTTGACCAGCAGGCCGGCGAGCCAGCCGGCGATCGCGCCGATGATGAGCCACATAATCAAGCCATGAGTCATGGTGATCCTCTCCTTGTGTTTGAGTCGAAATGACCGGACGCCGGCTGTTCTGCCGCATGCTGCTTGAAGGCGACAGTGCGACCCGCCGCGCCGCCTTCGCAATGTAACGCGATAGACGGGTCGGAATCGTTAAGTAATGTTATGCACGCTTAAACGCTTTTTCCAGCAGATTCGCCGGCTCACCGGGCGTGGTGCGTGGGAGAGGAGAGCGGTGTCGGGAGCGATGCTGGCTGAGCGGCGGCTGCTGCAACGTGGCGCACGGCAAGGTGTCGCAGCGGCAATCACGCGGCTGCGTAGCGCAGGCTGAATGAGAGGGAGAACGGGCGCACGCGGTGTTGCACGAACGTGGGTCGGAAAAAAGAAAAGGCCTGACGAGCATTACTCGTCAGGCCTTTATGTCTTGGTGCCGGAGATAGGAGTCGAACCTACGACCTTCGCATTACGAATGCGCTGCTCTACCAACTGAGCTACACCGGCAGCAGAGAAATGAAATTATATGGTCAAGTCCGAGATCTTGGCAATAGGTTTTGCGAAATTTTTTCAGCTTGCTGCTGCTTCTACTTCGCGAAACCGTCGATCCGGCGGGCTTGCCGCTTTCACTTCACTACGATGCGGCTTGTGAGGGCCGCATCGCGAAGGCGCGATTCTACTGAGGTCGCGCGCCTTCGTCCAGTGCTTCGATGCAAATTTATTTGCCTTCGTTGTGATAGGCGGTCACGCGCTCGACTTCGTTCTTCGAGCCGAGGAACACCGGCACGCGCTGGTGCAGGCCGGTCGGCTGCACTTCCATGATGCGCTGCGTGCCCGTGGTCGCCGCGCCGCCTGCCTGCTCGACGATGAACGACATCGGGTTCGCTTCGTACATCAGGCGCAGCTTGCCCGGACGATCGGGCGTGCGCTTGTCGGCCGGATACATGAAGATGCCGCCACGGTTCAGGATGCGGTGCACGTCGGCCACCATCGACGCGATCCAGCGCATGTTGAAGTTGTCGCCGCGCGGGCCTTCCTTGCCGGCGTTCAGTTCGGAGACGTAGCGCTGCACCGGCTCGTACCAGTGGCGCGCGTTCGATGCGTTGATCGCGTACTCGCGCGTGTCGGCCGGGATCTGCATGTTGCTTTGCGTGAGCACCCACGATCCGACTTCGCGGTCGAGCGTGAAGCAGTTCACGCCGTTGCCGGTCGTCAGCACGAACACCGACTGCGGGCCGTACACCGCGTAGCCGGCCGCGACCTGTTCGGTGCCCGGTTGCAGGAACGATTCCTCGGTGGCCTGCTTGCCGTGCGGGCAGCGCAGCACCGAGAAGATCGTGCCGATCGACACGTTCACGTCGATGTTCGACGAGCCGTCGAGCGGATCGAACACGAGCAGGTATTCGCCGCGCGGGTAGTTCGCGGGGATCGGGAAGAACGTTTCCATTTCCTCCGACGCCATCGCGGCGAGGTTGCCGCCCCATTCGTTCGCGTCGAGCAGGATCTCGTTCGACAGGATGTCGAGCTTCTTCTGCACTTCGCCCTGGACGTTCTCGCTGCCGGCGGTGCCGAGTGCGTCGCCGAGCGCGCCCTTCGACACGTTGTAGCTGATCGCCTTGCACGCGCGGGCGACGACTTCGATCAGCAGCCGCAGGTCGGCGGGCAGGTTGTTGGTCTCACGCTGCTGCTCGATCAGGAACTTGGACAGCGTGGTGCGGCGGGCAATGGACATGACAGACTCCGAAAGGCCAAAGAATCCTTGAATTGCCGCAATTTTACCCGGCACGCCCGTCGCGCCGCCGCCTTTTTTCGTCCGGTTACATGGACGCGACGCGCCCGTGCGGCGGCCCCGCCCGAGCCTGGCCGGTGTGGAGCCGATGAAAAAGCCGGCGCCGCAACGAGGCGGCGCCGGCTTGGTCGCAGCGGCAGGCGATGCGTCGCGCGCGTTATGCGAGCGCCTTCTCGACGATCTCGCGCACGTCGCGCGATTTCGCGCCGGCCGCGACCTGCTCCAACGCTTCGCGCATGCGGTTGCGCAGCGTCGGCGTGAAGCGGCGCCACAGTTCGAGCGAGCGGGCGAGGCGCGCGGCGACCTGCGGATTGATCGCGTCGAGCGCGAGCACCTGCTCGGCCCAGAACGCATAACCCGAGCCGTCCGCCGCGTGGAACTGCGCCGGGTTCGCCGCGCAGAAGCTGAAGATCAGCGAGCGTGCGCGGTTCGGATTCTTCAGATTGAACGCGGGATGCGCCATCAGGTTGCGGACCTGCGCGAGCGTCGGCCGCGCCGGCGTGCCGCGCTGCGCGGCCTGCATCGCGAACCACTTGTCGATCACGAGCGCCTCGTTCTCGAAGCGGCGGTAGAAGTCGCCGAGCGCGCGCTCGGCCGCGTCCGTCGCACCGGCCGCAGCGCCCGCCAGCAGCGCGCCGAGCGCGGCGGCGCGATCGGTCATGTTGTTCGCCGCGTCGTACTGCGCGGTGGCGATGCGCACGGCTTCGGCCGGATCCTCGAGTTCGGCGAGATACGCGAGCGCGAGGTTCTTCAGCGCGCGGCGGCCGGCCGCGTCGGGCGTCGGTTCGTACGCGCCGGGCGTCTGATGCTGCTCGTATGCGGCCAGCCACTCGGCGCGCAGCGCGGTCGCGAGCTGGCGGCGCACGAACTGGCGCGCGCGGTGCACGGCGGCCGGGTCGGCTTCGGCCATCTGGTCGGCCAGATAGGTTTCCGACGGCAGCGTCAGCGCGAGCTCGCGGAACGCGGGCGACAGGCTGTCGTCGGTCAGCACGCGGCGGAACGCGGCGATGAAGTTCTCGCCGAGCGCGAGCGGCTCGTTCGCTGCGGCGCGCGCGGCGAGCGTGAGCAGCGCGCGCGTCGCGAGACGCTGGCCGGCTTCCCAGCGGTTGAACGGGTCGCTGTCGTGCGCGAGCAGGAACGCGAGATCGTCGTCGCTGTAGTCGTACTCGACGATCACCGGCGCCGAGAAGTTGCGCAGAAGCGACGGCAGCGGCTCTTCCGCCACGTCGACGAACGTGAAGGTCTGCTCGGCGGCCGTGAATTCGAGCACGCGCGTCGTGCCCGACGCCGCGGCTTCGCCGTCGAGGCGCAACGGCAGATCGCGGCCGTCGCGGCCGATCAGGCCGAGCGCGAACGGAATCAGCAGCGGCCCTTGCTGGGTCGCGCGCGCGGCCGGCGACGCGTCGCCGTAGCCCTGCGCGAGCGTGATCGTATAGCGTCGCGCGGCCGCGTCGTAGGCGGTGCGGACCGACACGCGCGGCGTGCCGGCCTGGCTGTACCAGCGCTCGAATTGCGCGAGGTCGCGCCCGTTCGCGTCGGCCATCGCATGCCGGAAGTCGTCGCAGGTGACCGCGTGACCGTCGTGGCGCTTGAAGTACAGGTCCATCCCCTTGCGGAAGCCGTCGCGGCCGAACAGCGTCTGGTACATCCGCACGACTTCCGAGCCTTTCTCGTAGACGGTCATCGTGTAGAAGTTGTTGATCTCGACATAGCTTTCCGGGCGTACCGGATGCGCCATCGGGCCGGCGTCCTCGGCGAACTGCAGCTGGCGCAGCACGCGCACGTCCTCGATGCGCTTGACCGCGCGGGCCGCCGACGCGACGTCGTCGCCCGCGGCCATGTCGGCCGAGAATTCCTGGTCGCGGAACACGGTCAGGCCTTCCTTCAGGCTCAGCTGGAACCAGTCGCGGCAGGTCACGCGATTGCCGGTCCAGTTGTGGAAGTACTCGTGGCCGACCACCGATTCGATGTTCGCGAAGTCGGTGTCGGTCGCGGTCTCGGGGTTCGCCAGCACGTACTTCGTGTTGAAGATGTTGAGCCCCTTGTTCTCCATCGCGCCCATGTTGAAGTCGCCGACCGCGACGATCATGAAGCGGTCCAGATCGAGCTCGAGGCCGAAGCGCCGCTCGTCCCAGCGGATCGAATGGATCAGCGAATCCATCGCATGGCGCGTCTTGTCGAGATCGGCCGGTTCGACCCACACCTGCAGCAGTTTTTCCTTGCCCGAGCCGGTCGTGATCTTCTCCTCGATCGCGACGAGCTTGCCCGCGACGAGCGCGAACAGATAGCTCGGCTTGCGGAACGGGTCTTCCCATTTCGCGAAGTGGCGGCCGTCCGGCAGCTCGCCCGAGTCGACGAGGTTGCCGTTCGACAGCAGCACCGGGTACGCGGCCTTGTCGGCGCGCAGCGTGACGACGTACGACGCCATCACGTCCGGCCGGTCGACGAAGTAGGTGATGCGGCGAAAGCCTTCGGCTTCGCACTGCGTGAAGAAGTTGCCGCTCGAGACGTACAGGCCCGACAGCGTGGTGTTCTGGTCCGGCGCACATGCGCTGTCGAGCGTGAGCTCGAACGCGTCGGGCACGTTTTCGACCGTCAGCCCGTGTTCGTGCGCGCGCACCGCGCCGTACGGCGCGCCGTCGAGCCGTGCGCCGAGGAAGTCGAGCGCTTCGCCCATCAGCTCGAGATGCGGTGCGGGCGCGGCGTCCGGGTTGCGGCGCACGCGCATCGTATTCCTGACGACCGTGCGAGCCGGTGCGAGATCGAATTCGAGTGCGACGGAGTCGATGAGGAAGGCCGGCGGCGTGTAGTCGGCGCGGCGGATCACGGTGGAGGAAGCGTTGTCGGACATGGTCGTCGAGGTGGGTGGAATGGGGATCGGGCCCGCGGCGCGGGCCGGGCGAGTCGGGTCATTGTACAAAGGCTTGCGCCCGCGTGCCGCGCGAACTTTTTGCCGGCTCGGGGAGTCCGCGTATCATCGGCATCCCGTGCGCTTCGCGCGGTGCGACGTGCGGGTGACGGATCGACGAGGATCGACATGAAACGCGAATGGATACGACGCGGTGCGGGCTGGGCGGCTGCGCTGGCCGTGGCGCTGCTGACCGGCTGCACCAGCTACGTGACGACGCAGGTCACGGCCTTCTCCGACTGGAGCGGCAGCGACGCGACACGCACCTATGCGTTCACGCGCACCGACGCGCAGAAGCAGAGCATCGAGCAGTCGACGTACGAGCCGATCGTCGCGAACGAACTGTCCGCCTATGCGTTCCGGCAGGTGCCGGCCGCGCAGGCGCGCTACCTGGTGGGGCTCAGCTATGGCGTCGGCAGCGATCTGGTGACGGTGCCGCAGCCCGTCTATTACGATCCGTGGTTCATCGGCCCCGGGCCGTACTGGCGCGGCGGGCCCTGGGGGCCATGGGGCCCGTGGGGACCGATGCCGGCCGGCTACGTCGCGCAGACCTATCAGGTCTACGACTACACGCTCGGCATCCGCATCACCGAGCGTGCGACCGGCAAGGAAGTCTATAACGTGACCGCACGCACCACCGGCGACAACGGTGCGCTGCTGTACGCGATGCCGTTCCTCGCGCGCAGCGCGCTCGCCGATTTCCCGCTGTCGAACGGCGCGATCCGCACGGTGCGGCTGCCGGTCGACAAGCATGGCGGGCCGGCCGCGCCGGCTGCCAACGAGCGCGCGGTGCCGGCGGTGCCGGCCTCGGCTGCGGCGGTCGCGAAGTAACGCGCGCGCCGCACGGCCCACACGAGCGCGGCCGAGGCGCCGCGCCGCGGCCCGCTTGCTTCAGGAGCCGACGCCCAGCAACGCCAGCGCGCCGAGCACGACGAACAGCACGGCCGCGATGCCGTGTACCAGCTTGGTCGGCAGCCGGTGCGCGAAGCGGTCGCCCAGCAGGATCGCCGGCACGTTGGCGAGCATCATCCCGAACGTCGTGCCGGCCACCACGCCGAGGTAATCGTGGAAGCGCGCGGCGAGTGCGACGGTCGCGATCTGCGTCTTGTCGCCCATCTCCGCGAGAAAGAATGCAACGAGCGTCGCGCCGAACACGCCGAGCCGCGAGCGCGTTGCGCTCGCTTCGTCCTCGTCGAGCTTGTCCGGTACGAGAATCCACAAGCCCATCGCGATGAACGAGAACGCGAGCGCCCAGCGCATGATCGACGGCGTGACGAGCGCGCCGAGCCATTCGCCGAGCGCGCCGGCGAGGCCGTGGTTCACGAGCGTCGCGGCTAGCACGCCGAGAATGATCGGCACGGGCTTGCGATAGCGCGCGGCCAGGACGAGCGACAGCAGTTGGGTCTTGTCGCCGATTTCAGCGAGAGCGACGGCGCCGGTGGAGATCAGGAAGGCTTGAGACACGTATGGGGTTCCACGGGCCGAGGTTGTGCGTGCGAGCGACGATTCGCCGCGCGCCGGGCCCTGATGCGGCGCGCAGTGAACCATCGGTCTCGCCAGGCCACGGTGGCTGCGTCCGCCATGGCCGAACGGCCAAGTCTGTTGACGGACGCCTCCGTCACGATGCGCGCCGGTGGCGCGGGACATCGAGCGGAGCGGCTACTCCCCAATGAGCGGCGAATTCTAGCACGGCAACGCGCGCGTGCGGCGCGCCTGCGGCTGCGCCGGCGCCGGCTGCCGCGTGGGCCGCGCCGGTGCCGGCAGCCTATGTGTCAGGCGGCGGCCCGGCGTGCGGCGCCGCGCTCGTGCACGAGCCGGCCGGCCGCGTAGGTGCGGTACACCGCGCGATCGTCGCCGAGCAGCGCGAACGCGAACAGCAGCTCCTCGAGCGACTCGGCGCGCTGCGTGCGGCGCGCGAGCAGCGGCGTGGCCTGTGGGTCGAGCATGATGAAATCGGCTTCGCTGCGCGGCGCGAGCGTGCCGACCGTGTCGGCCAGATCGAGCGCCTGCGCGGCGCCGGCCGTCGCGAGCCAGAACATGCGCGTCGCGGTCAAGTGATGGCCGGACAGACGCGCGACCTTGTGCGCCTCGTTCATCGTCTGCAGCATCGAGAACGACGTGCCGCCGCCGACGTCGGTGGCGAGCGTGACGGGCACGTCGAATTCGCCTGCCTTGTCGAAATCGAACAGCCCGCTGCCGAGGAAGAAGTTCGACGTCGGGCAGTGCGCGACCACGGTGCGCGTGTCGGCCATCCGCCGGCGGTCCTCGTCGTCGAGGTGGATGCAGTGGCCGTACACGGCGCGCGGGCGCAGCAAGCCGTAATGGTCGTAGATGTCCAGATAGCTGCGATGGCCGGGGAACAGCTCGGCCGCCCATTTCACTTCATCGACGTTCTCGGCGACGTGGCTTTGCACGAACACGTCCGGATGGCGGCGCGCGAGCTCGCCGCAGGCTTCGAGCTGCGCTTCGGTCGAGGTCGGCGCGAAGCGCGGCGTGAGCGCATACATTTGCCGCCCGTTGCCGTGCCAGCGGCCGATCAGCTCGGCGCTGTCGTCGTAGCCCGACTGCGCGGTGTCGCGCAGGAACTCTGGGCAGTTGCGATCCATCAGCACCTTGCCGGCGATCATCCGCAAGTCGCGCGCGTCGCTCGCCGCGAACAGCGCGTCGGCCGACTGCTTGTGCACCGTGCAGTAGACGAGCGCGCTCGTCGTGCCGCATGCGAGCAGCTCGTCGAGGAAGAACTCGGCGACCTCGCGCGCATGGTCCGGATCGGCGAAGCGGCGCTCGGTCGGGAACGTGTACGTGTCGAGCCACGGCAGCAGGCCGGGCGCCGGCGACGCGATCATGTCCGTCTGCGGGTAGTGGATGTGCGTGTCGATGAAGCCGGGCACGATCAGCTTGTCGCGCAGGTCATGGACGATCGCGTCGCGCGCGAGCGTCGGCGCGAGCTGCGCATGCGCGCCGTGCGCGACGACCTTGCCGTCGTCGACGATCAGTAGGCCGTCGGTCTCGTAACGGGCGGCCTGGCTCGACTGCGCCGGATCGCCGTTGAAGGTCAGCAGCTGGGAACGGAAAGCGGTTTGCGTCATCACGAATGGTCCTGCATCAAGGTAAGGCGAACAGAAGAAAACGGTCGGTGCGGCCGACGGCATCGGTCGGCCGCGCCTGCATGCGCATGCGTGTCGCGACGACGAGCATGCACGCGGGCCGCGATGACGCGTACGCGCGGGAAGGGCGCGGCCGATAGCGCCGGGCTGCCCGCAGCCGGCGGCGTGCCCGCTGTTGCTCGCGCCGCCGCAGCGGGCCGCACGACGCACCGCGCCGGCGACCTTCGGTGCGCATCGGTGCGCACGGCCGTTTCCGTCCGGCCGACGCATGCGGCGAGGTCCGGGCTCATGCTCGCCGGGCGCGTCGCGTGCGCTCCGTGCGACGCGTCCGCCCGACTGAGCGCCGAGCCGTGCATCGCGAAGCGGATGTCGTTGCGGCGTTTCATCTGTCTAGCGAACCTCGATGCGGGCCGTCATCCGGCGTGCCAGTACGCGTCGAGCCGCGCGATCAGCGCGTCGCGCTGTGCGGCATCGACGAACGACGCTTCGAAGCCGTTGCGGATCACCGCGTAGACCTCGCCGTCCGTCAATTGCAGGCCGTCGACCGTCGCGAAGTAGTTGTCGTTGACGTAACCGCCGAAGTAGGCCGGATCGTCGGAATTGATGGTCACCGCGACGCCGCGGTCGAGCAGCGCCTTCAGCGTGTGCTTGGCCATGTCGTCGAACACGCACAGCTTCAGGTTCGACAGCGGGCACACGGTCAGCGCGACGCGCGTGCGCGCGAGCCGTTCGACGAGCGCCGCATCTTCGATGCTGCGCACGCCGTGGTCGATGCGGTCGACCTTGAGCACGTCGAGCGCTTCGTAGATGTAAGCGGGCGGGCCTTCCTCGCCCGCATGCGCGACGAGCTTGAGGCCGAGCGCGCGCGCCTTGTCGAACACGCGCGCGAACTTCGTCGGCGGATGGCCGAGTTCGGACGAGTCGAGGCCGACGCCGATCAACCGGTGCCGATAGCGCTCGAACAGCGGCAGCGCCGCTTCGAACGTCGCGAGCGCATCGTCCTCGGACAGATGGCGCAGGAAGCACAGGATCAGCTTGCTCGACAGCCCGCGCTGCTCGGCGTCGGCGAGCGCGCGGTCGATGCCGGCGACGACCGTCTCGATCGGCACGCCGCGTTCGGTATGCGTCTGCGGATCGAAGAACAGCTCGGTGTGCACGACGTGGTCGGCGAGCGCGCGTTCGCAGTACGCGGCCGTCATGTCGTAGAAGTCCTGCTCGGTGAGCAGCACGCTCGCGCCCGCATAGTAGATGTCGAGGAACGACTGAAGGTCGGTGAACGCGTATGCGGCCCGCAGCGCGTCGATCGACTCGTACGCGAGCTTCACGCCGTTGCGCTGCGCGAGCGCGAAGATCAGCTCGGGCTCGAGCGAGCCTTCGATATGGATGTGCAGCTCCGCTTTCGGAGCGCGTGCGATCTTGTCCTTGAATGTCGGGGTCATGGCGTCGTTCTTGGTCGGTCAGAATGTTGGGGAAGCGTGCGCGGCCGCGTTCGCGTTCGCGTCGACGGCCTGCAGCAACTGCGCGGCCACCGCGATCGCGATCACTTCGGGCGCCTTGTCGACGATGCCTTCGACGCCGATCGGGCAGTGCATCCGGGCGAGCTGGGCCGGATCGATGCCGATCGCCGCGAGTCGATGATCGAACTGCGCGCGCTTGGTGCGCGAGCCGGTCATCCCGAAGTACGCATAGTCGGCGCGTCGCAGGATGCGCTCGGCCAGCACGAAATCGAGCGCGTGGTCGTGCGTCGTGACGATGAAGTACGCGTGCGGCGGCGCGGCGTCGACGGCGTCGGCCGGGCTGGCCAGCGCGTCGATCGCGAGATTGCCGATGCCGGCCAGTGTCGCGGCCGGCGGAAATGCCGCATCGGGCCCGTCGATCCAGCGCACCTGACACGGCAGCGTCGCGAGCACCTTGACGAGCGCGGCGCCGATCGGGCCGGCGCCGAACAGCACGACGGGGAACGCATGCGGCGCGATCGTTTCGGTCATCAGCGACACGCCGCCGGTTTCCCACAGCAGGCAATCGGCGCGGGCGCCGGGCGCCTCGGGCTCGCTCAGCAGCGGCGCACCTGGCGAGGGGCCGAATGATACGCTACGCACGGTCGCCGCGCCGGCCGCGACGCGCTTCGCGAGCGACATGATCCAGCCGAGATCGCCGACGTCGAGCCGCTCGAACGCGAGCACGACCGCACCGCCGCAGCACTGCCCGAGGCTCGGGCCGAGCGCGAGCCGCTCGAGCCGGCGCGCATGCGCGGTGTGCGCGCCGTCCTTCAGCAACTGCCTTGCGAGTTCGATCGCTTTCCATTCGAGGTGTCCGCCGCCGATCGTGTGGCGCGCGCCGTCGCGCGTGACGAGCATCTTGGTGCCGGCTTCGCGCGGCGCGGAGCCGTCGGTGTGCGCGACCGTCACGAGCACGACTGCTTCGCCGTGCGCGAGCAGTTGCTGCAGATCGCCGAGCCAGGCTTCCATCAGCACGCTCCGTTCGGGACGACACGGCGTGACGCGCGGCGCGTGTCGACCGGCGCGGCAAGCGGTGCGGACGAGAGCGGGGCGCGCCTGTCGCACGGCCGGTGCCGGTCGACGGCGCAGCATCGAATGCGCGTGGAAACGACGCCGCACGAGGTGCGGGCGCGATGAGGGTGACGGATGCGGATGGTGTGCGTTGTCATGATGAATCCAGTCGACATTGCGGATCGGGCGCGCGTTACGCAGGGGTGTGACCGCTTGGCCTCGCGCACGTAGATCGCCATCCAGTCGGGAAGATAACACCGCGACGCGCCGGCAACATGGCGGCGCGGTGATCCGGGCTATCAGACGGCGATCATGTCGATCATAGGCCGGCTGCGCACGGGCAGGGCGCCGAGGTGCGCGGCGCGGGCGGAAACGCGCGTGCAGAGGGGTTGCGCGAGCGAGCTGGGGAATCGGCGCGGGAGGCGTTGAGGGTTCGAGCGCGCAGGTGGAGCGGCGCCGCGCCGGCTGTCTCGCGCCCGATGGACGCGGCCGGTGCGGCTCGGCCGCGTCGCTTCAGCGTGCGAGTTTGCGGCGATGGCGCCAGAGGCTCGACACGGCGGCAATCAGCATCACCGCGAACGCGATCAGCGCCCAGCCCGGCAGCAGGATGCCGAAGATCGGCGGGTAGACCGTCTCGCACAGGCCCGCGACCTTGAACATGCCGGGGAACCATTGCGCGGGCGGCAGGCTGTCGACGATCGGCTGCAGCGTGTCGAAGCCGCAGCTGAAGCCCGGATTCAGCTGGATCGACAGATGCCGGGCCGCGGTGCCGACGCCGCCGGCCGCGGCGATCGCGATCAGCAGCTCGAGCACCCAGATGCCGCGCCAGTGGCGCATCCCTGCGGCAAGGAATGCGAAGATCCCGATCGCCGCGAAGAAGTAGCGCTGGATGATGCAGAGCGGGCACGGGTCTTCGTTCTTCACGTACTGCAGATAGAGCGCGCCGGCCAGCAGCGCGATGCACACCCAGCCGAGCAGCATCAGCAGGCGGCGTTCACGGCGGAGTGCGAGCGTGTAATCGTTCATGTCGGCGGGATTCCTGTCGTTGGTCGGTCCGATAAACAATCGCGCGATTTTAGCGCGAACGATCTGGCACGAAACTGACAGATCGTTCGCGGCGGCTCGTCGCCGACGTTGGGTCCGGCACGGCGTGCGCCGTCACGACCGTTGCGCGCTCACCGGATCGTGTTCAGCACGGCCTCGACGGCCTGGCCGATCGCGAGCAGCGCATCGTCGCGGTGCGGCGCGGCCGCGAGCATCAGCCCGACCGGCGCCGCGCCGCGCGGCTGGCACGGCAGCGACAGCGCGCATGCATCGAGGAAGTTGAACGCGGCGGGGTTGCGCAGGACCAGTGCGTTGGTGTGCGCGAACGCGGCGTCGTCGGCCTCGAGGTCGGCGATGCGCGGCGGCACGATCGGCACCGTCGGCGCGACGAGCGCGTCGAAGCGCGACCACACGGTGCGCGCCGCTTCGTCGAGCATCGCGGCGCGCGCGGCGAGCAGGTCGAGATAGTCGGCCGCGCTCGCCGGCTCGCCCTTCAGAATGCGCGCGAGCACGCGCGGGTCGTACCGGTCGCGGTGCTGCGCGAGCAGCGGGCGGTGCCAGGCGTATGCCTCGATCGGCGAGAAGCCGAACCGGTTGACGTCGGGCAGCGTGTCCAGCGCCGGAAAGCGCACGTCCGAGACGATCGCGCCGGCCGCTTCGAGATGCTTGAGCGACGCGTCGAGCGCCGCGGCGACGTCGGCGTCGACGCCGTCGGTCACATAGTTCGTCAGCACGCCGAGCCGCACGCCTTCGAGCGGACGCGCGGCCGGCACATGCGGCTCGAGGCCGGCCAGCACCCGGTCGACGAGCGCGCAGCAGGCCACCGTGAGCCCGATCGGGCCGAACGAGTCGAGCGTGGTCGACAGCGGTACGGCGCCGCCGGTCGGGATCCGGCTCGCGGTCGGCTTGAAGCCCGTGAGCCCGCACAGCGCGGCCGGGATGCGGATCGACCCGCCGGTGTCGGTGCCGAGCGCGACGGCCGCCATCCCGTCGGCCACGGAGGCCGCCGCGCCGGACGACGAGCCGCCGGCGATCCGCGCGTCGCCCGGGACGTCGCGGCGGTACGGCGAGCGCGGCGTGCCGAAATGCGGGTTCAGGCCGAGGCCGGAAAACGCGAATTCGCTCATGTTGGTGCGGCCCACCAGCACCGCGCCGGCCCGCCTGAGCCGCGCGACGGCGGCCGCATCGGCCTGCGCGGGCGGCGCGCCGTCGAGCACGCGCGAGCCGGCGCGGGTCACCTGGCCCGCGACGTCGAACAGATCCTTCACCGACACCGGGATGCCGGCGAGCGGCGACAGCACGGTGCCCGCGGCGCGCAGCCGGTCGTGCGCGTCGGCGGCCGTGCGCGCGTGGTCGGCATCGACTTCGGTGAACACGACGGCGCCCTGGCCCGACGGGTCGGCGATCCGCTCGAGCGCGATGTCGACGAGCGCGCGGCTGGTGGTCCTGCCGGCGGCGAGATCGTCGGCAAGCTGGGCGAGCGGGGGAAACGGCGTGAAGGTGGTCATGGGCGGCTCAGGGACGAAGATGTTGGACAAGCGTGGCGCGAAACGAATCGATGTGGTGCTCGACGGCCGCACGCGCGCCCGCGGCATCGCGCGCGGACAGGCGCTCGAACAGTTCGCGGTGTTCGCGCTGGACGGCCGACAGATGCTGCGGCTGCGACAGCGTGACGAACCAGAAGCGCAGCGAGCGCTCGTGCAGCGCGCGCAGGATTTCCGCGAGCACGCTGTTGCGCGCGGCGGCGGCGATCGTCTGATGGAACGCGCGGTCGAGCTCCATCATCCGTTCGACATCGTGCGTGTCGACGCACGCCTGTCCGTCGGCGAGCAGCGCGGCGAGGCAGGCGAGATCGTCGGGCGTCGCATGGCGGGCGGCGAGTTCGACGCAATGCGCTTCGTTGATGCGCCGCACGTCGACCACCGCGACGATTTCGTCGAGCGACAGCGGCTGCACCAGCAGCCCCTTGCGCGGCCTTACCGACAGCAGCCCCTCGAGCACCAGCCGGTGCACGGCCTGATGGACGGGCGTGCGGCCGATGCCGGTGCGGGCGACGAGTTCGGCTTCGTTCAGCGCGGCACCGGGCGGCAGGCGCATCGTGACGATGTCCCGCTGGATCAGCGCATATGCGCGCTCGGCGAGGCTGGCGGCCGGTGGCGCGGATCTGCCGCGGCCGGCGTCGGGTACGGTGTTCATGCGAGGGCAGCGTTGATCGGCGGGGCGGACGCGGTCATCGCGTGGGCCGCCGACGGCGAGGACGATCGGTGGATAGTATTGTGATATATCACTGCTGTCCACCGTGCCGGGACGGTGGCGAAGGCGGGCGCTTCGCGGGTTCTGCGCGGAATGCGACGACTTGCAACAGTATCGACAGGATGTTGCTGGTTTACCGCGCGATCGTACGCTGACGCATAATGAATCCTCGTCAATCCAATACGCGCGAGCGACGTACCAGACCATCGTCATGAGCGAAACCACGCCTTCCCCGGCCGGTCTGCCCGGCACCTTTTCCGCTTCCCCCGATTCCCGCCGTTCCGAGCCGCCGCGAGCAGCCGATGTTCCCGCCGCTCCCGCTGCCCAGGCCGCTGCCGCCCACGACGTTGCCGACGACGGCGCCTCGCCCGTGACGGCTGCGTCTGAGCCGGGTGCCGCCGGCACGCCGGGCGCCGCTGGCGAAGCGGCGCCGCCGAAGCCCGGCGCGGCGCCGCCCGGTTTCGGCGCGCAGCCGGATTTCGACACGCCGCGGCCGCCGCCCGCGAGCGCGCAGAACGCGCCGCCCGCCTACCTGAAACAAAGCGACACGCCGTGGTCGGTGGTCGGCCGGATCATCGCGGCGCGCGCGCGGCGGCTGTTCGACCGCGCCGGCCAGCGCATCACGCAGCGCACGCTGCGCATCGGCGTGTCGGCGCGGATCTTCCATCCCGAGCCGGGCGCCAAGGGATTGCGCGGCAAGACACTGCAGTATCTCGAGGAATCGATCGCGCATTGGGTGATGTCGCGCGACGTGCTGGTGTTCATGATTCCGACCGTCGGTCATCAGGGCATGCTGCACCCGAGCAACATCCGCCTGCGCGACTATGCGAAGCATCTCGACGGCCTGCTGCTGCAAGGCGGCGCCGACGTGTCGCCGCAAACCTACGCGGCGTCCGATGCGCGCCCCGAATGGCCGGGCGACCGCGTGCGCGACATGTACGAGCTCGAGCTGTTCCACGAGTTCGTCGAGTCCGGCAAGCCGGTGCTCGGCGTATGCCGCGGCTGCCAGCTGATCAACGTGGCGTTCGGCGGGTCGCTGTATCAGGACATCGCCAGCGACGTGCCGACCGCGAACGCGCACGTGAGCGAGCATTACGACCAGCATCGGCACGCGATCCGCTTTCCCGATTCGTCGACGCTCGCGAGCATGTTTCCCGGGCGCAGCGAGGCGATCGTCAATTCGATCCACCATCAGGCGATCCGCGATCTCGGCCGCGACCTGAGCATCGAGGCCGTGTCGGCCGGCGACGGCATCATCGAGGGCATCCGCTATCGGCGTGCGCCGTTCGTCGTCGGCGTGCAGTGGCACCCGGAGTTTCATCGCGCGGGCGGCGCCGAGCTGCTCGACTGTACGCCGCTGCTCGACGCGTTTCTGCGCGCCGCACGCGATACCCGCCTGTAAGCCCGCGTCGGGATGGCCGGCAGCAAGCCGGCCGCGGGACGATCAATTCGAGATGCGGCCGTCCGGTTTTGCACGATAATCGCGAGTCCCGATTCGTTCGCCGGAGTCTGACGTTGGCCTCTCGAGATTTTTCCCCTGCGCGTTGCGCCACGTGGGTCGTTGCAATCGCCGCTTGCGCGTACGCCGGTGCGGCGTGGTCCGACGATGCGGGCGCGCCCGTCGCCGGCACGCGCCCGGCGGTGACGAGCCTGAGCGGCGACGCGGCCTCCGCCGGACCGGCCACGTCGCCCACGGCGGCGGCCGATGCGACCGCGCAAGGCAACGTCGCCGAACTCACGCAATTGCTGCACGACGGGCGAATGGTCGAGATGCGCACGACCTACAACGGCAGCTATGGCGCGAGCCTGATGTTCGATCCGCGCGAGATGACCTACTACGTCGCGCTGTTTCAGGACAAGCAGCTGTGGCGCGTGATCAAGTCGCAGGACAAGAGCCGCGCGCAGATGGTGTACGAGAACTTCGTCCAGCAGACGGCGCAGCTCGCGGACGTTGAACTGCGCCGCACCGAACTGCAGGCGCAGAAGGCGTTCCTCGAGCGCGTGATCGCGCTGCAGGCGAATCGCGCGCAGCAACTGCAGGCCGATCTGAGCATCGCGCGCAGCCAGCAGGCAGAGGTCGCGCAGCGGCAACGCTCGGCACGCGAACAGGCGCAGGCGCTGCAGGTGGAGAAGCGCGCGGCGCAGTTGCAGTTGCGCGATCTGCAGGAGCAGGTACGGCAACTCGAGCGGCAGGCTGAGATGGGGTTGCCCGCGCACAAGTGACGACGTGGCGGTCCGTGGATCGACGTATCAACGAAACCCGGCGAAGCATGCTTCGCCGGGTTTTTTGTTTGCGGGTCAGTCAGCGGGTGTACCGGTCGGGTGCGTCGGTCAGGCGGCGGTGCGACAACCGGGCGGTCCAGTCGAAACCGGTGGCGGGCATCGTGGCCCGACGCGCGGGGAGTTCCGCCTGCAACGCATCGGCCAGCGCGATCAGCGTGAGCAGATCGTCGGCTGCATCGTGCGATGCGTCGGGATGGGGCAAGCGGTGCGGGTGGTCGAGCGATGCCGTCTGCGACGTGCGGCCTGTGATCGGCCATGCGGCCGCAGGTCGCGTAGTGGCCGACGCGTAGCGTGGCGCAGATAGCGTGCGCACGATGTTCGATCGATGCGGCGGCGTGTCCGCTGCCGCGACCGACGCGAGCGGCGATGGTGCGGGCGCGGTGGCCGCGGCGCGCTGCTTCCGATGATGTCGGCACGGGCTGCGCTGCGGCGCGCGGATGAGCCGGGACGACGACCGAGGCATTCGGCGCGATCGGCTCGGTCGTCGCGACGCGCACGGCAGCCGCCGCTGGCGCGGCGTGGGGCTGCATGACGGCGGCGTGCTCACGTGCGGGCTCCGGCGCGAAACGCGGGAACGGTTCATGCGTGGCGATCAACGCGCCGATGATGCCGAGCGCGCCGATGCTCCAGCACGCGGCGTGTAACGCCCGCCGATCGCGCGGGCGTCCGGCAGTACGAACGATGGACCGATCGGCGGTGGGAGCGACAGACGGCGGCTCAACGGTCAGCGGTAGCCAGCGGCACGCGCGATGCGGCGCGTCGATGTCGACGCATGAGGTCGTCAGCGTGGCGACGCAGCGCGTGCGGCGTCCGGCGCCGGACGCGGGACGGAACGTCCATTCGCGGCCGAACGACGGCACGCCGCCGAGCGGCGCGACGCGGGGGAGGGCGAGTTTGCCTTCGACGGGAACGGCGGGCGGCTGGATCATGGACGGATACGCATTGCGAAGCGACCACCGCGCCGGACCGGGCGCGGATCGCCGCGCAAATCCTGACATTGTGGTGAGCCGATCGCGATCGGTCGATCAGACCGATCTGATTTTGGCGTGCCGACCGCCCCGTCTGGTACGACCCGTACGCAGCGACGCATGCCGCACGGCCGGCACCGCGGGCACAAGGCAATTGTCGGCTTCGCATGGCATTATTTTCAGACCACGCCGGCGAGGTCCGTGCGCGCCGGGCCGGTGCGTCACCCATCGCGGCCTTGCCACATCGCTGCATCGCCACGGCGCGAACGCCGCCCCATTCGAGTCGAGAGAAAAACATGTCCACCACCACGCCTGCCGTCGCGACGGAATCGAAGGTCCGCACCGTATTCCGCGTCGTCAGCGGCAACTTCCTCGAAATGTACGACTTCATGGTCTACGGCTATTACGCGTCGGCCATCGCCAAAACGTACTTCCCGAGCGGCAACGCGTTCGCATCGCTGATGCTGTCGCTGTCGGTGTTCGGCGCGGGCTTTCTGATGCGGCCCGTCGGCGCGATCGTGCTCGGCGCATATATCGACCATCACGGCCGCCGCAAGGGGCTGATCCTGACGCTGGGGCTGATGGCGCTCGGCACGCTGACGGTGGCCGCGGTCCCCGGCTACGCGACGATCGGCGTGCTCGCGCCGGCGCTCGTGCTGCTCGGCCGGTTGCTGCAGGGCTTTTCGGCGGGCGTCGAGCTCGGCGGCGTGTCGGTCTATCTGTCGGAGATCGCGACGAAGGGGCACAAGGGCTTCTATACGTCGTGGCAATCGGGTAGCCAGCAGGTGGCGGTCGTGTTCGCCGCGTTCGTCGGCGTGCTGCTGAACCGTATGCTGCCCGCCGACCAGATGACGGCATGGGGCTGGCGTATTCCGTTTCTGATCGGCTGCCTGATCGTGCCGTTCCTGTTCCTGATCCGGCGCTCGCTGAAGGAAACCGACGAATTCCTCGCCAAGCATCATCGTCCGACGATGGGGGAGATCATGCGCTCGATGCTCGAGAACTGGGGCGTCGTGATCGCCGGGATGGGGATGGTGATCATGACGACGGTGTCGTTCTACATGATCACCGCGTACACGCCGACCTTCGGCAAGGAAGTGCTGCACCTGTCGTCGCTCGATGCGCTCGTCGTCACCGTGTGCGTCGGCCTGTCCAATCTCGTATGGCTGCCGTTGTCGGGCGCGCTGTCGGACCGCGTCGGCCGCCGCCCGGTGCTGATCGCGTTCACGCTGCTCACGCTGCTGTCGGCCTATCCGGCCGTGCAGTGGCTCGTGGGGGAACCGTCGTTCCTGCGGCTGCTCGCGGTCGAGCTGTGGCTGTCGTTCCTGTACGGCTCGTACAACGGCGCGATGGTCGTCGCGCTCACCGAAGTGATGCCGGCCGACGTGCGTACCGCCGGCTTCTCGCTCGCATACAGCCTCGCGACGACGATCGGCGGCTTCACGCCGGCGATCTCGACGCTGCTGATCCACGAGACCGGCAACAAGGCCGCGCCGGGCCTGTGGTTGAGCGTCGCCGCGATTTGCGGGCTGATCGCGACGCTCGTGCTGTACCGCACGCCGGAGGCGCGCAACCAGTACAAGGCGGCCTGATGCCTCGCGTGTGACACGCCGAACGAACAACGGAGCGCCTCGCCGCTCCGTTTTTTCTGTGAGCCTCGGCCGTCAGGCCGCGCGTAGCGCGTCGGCGACTTTCGCCGCGACGTCGAGCCATTGCCCCGGCGCAGGCTGGCGGACGAGCCGTGCATGCGCGTACCACGGACAGTCGTCGCCGGTGAACCAGCGCCAGTCGGCCGCGAAAGGCAGCATCACCCACAGCGGCTTGCCGAGCGCGCCCGCGAGATGGGCGACGGCCGTGTCGATCGTGACGACGCCGTCGAGCCGCTCGATCAACGCCGCCGTATCGCCGAAGTCGTTCAGCCGGCCGTCGAGGTGATGCACGCGCGGATGCGCGTCGACGCGCGCGCGCTCGTCGGCGTCCAGGGCGGGCTGCAGCACGATCCAGTCGATGTCGGGCAGCGCGAGCAGCGGCGCGAGCGCATCGAACGGCATCGAGCGGTTTTCCTGCGCCTGTCGGCGCCCGGACCATGCGAGCCCGAACTTGCGCCTCGACTGCCCGCCGAGCGAGCCGCGAAAGCGTCGGCGCGCGCTGTCCGGCGCGTCGAGATAGCGCGCGCCCGCGGCGATGTCGCCCGGTTGCAGGCCGAGCAGGAACGGCAAGCTCATCAGCGTGCATCCGAGGTCCGCAGCGGGCGTTTTCGCGGCGTCCTGCGCGACCAGCGTGACGCGCCAGCGCGCGGCGGCAGGGGCGAGCAGCGCGACGAGCTCGCGCTGCACTTCGAGCACGACGCGCGCGCAGCGCGCGCGGGCGAGCGGTACGAAGCGGACGAACTGCAGCGTGTCGCCGAAACCCTGCTCGGCGCGAATCAGCAGCGTACGCGACGCGATCGGCTCGCCTTGCCAGCGCGGCAGCGTGCCGAGCGGCGTTGCGCCGGGCGTGTCGTGACGCGCTTCGTAGGCGGGCAGCCCGCGCGTGAAGTCGCCGAGCGTGAGCAGCGTGACGGCGCGGTGCAGCCGTGCGAGCGTGAGGTCAGGCGCGACGCGCAGCGCCTGGTCGAACGCGCGCAGCGCCATCTCGTGCGCGCCGAGCGCGTGATGCGCGTTGCCGAGGTTCAGCCACGCGAGGCTGAACGACGGATCGAGGCCGACCGCGCGCTCGTAACAGGGCAGCGCGTCGCGGTGGCGGCCCTGCGCGCTCAGTGCGTTCGCGAGCCCGAACAGGGCGAGCGGAAACGGCGGGTGCAGCGCGAGGGCCGCTTCGAATGCGGCGGCGGCCTCGGCATGGCGGCCGAGCGCTTCGAACGTGTTGCCGAGGTTGAAATGCGCGGCCACGAAGCGCGGCTCGGCGGCGAGCGCGGCCTGGAAGTGCGCGATCGCGTCGTTTGCGCGCCCCATCGCGTTCAGCGCCATCGCGAGATTGTTGTGCGCGCCGGCGTGTCCGGGGCGCAGCTCGAGTGCGCGATGGAATGCGGCGAGCGCGTCGTCGTGCCGGCCGAGCGCATTCAGCGCGTTGCCGAGATTGTTGTGGATCGAGGCGTCGTCGGGCGTGAGCCGCAGCGCGCGGCCGAACGCGTCGACCGCATCCTCGTGGCGCTGCAGCGCCGCATACGCATTGCCGAGGTTGTAGTGCGCGAGCGGAAATTCGGGCGCGAGCGTCAGCGCGTTGCGAAAGCGGTCGATCGCCTCGTCGAGCCGGCCGAGCGCCTTCAGCGCGTTGCCCAGGTTGAGCTGCAGCGCGGCGTCGCCCGGGCGCAACTCGACGGCGCGGCCGACGAGGTCGGCCGCTTCGGCATGCTGCCCCTGCTGATGCCGCAGCACGCCAAACAGATGGAGCGCGTCGGCATCGGCGGGATTGGTGGCGAGCGCGGCGCGATAGCCGTGCTCGGCCTCGGCGAGGCGGCCCGCGCGGTGCGCGGCATACGCTCGGTCGAATGCGGAATCCATGACGCTAGAACTGACGGAAAGCGCGTATTTTCCCACACTGCGCATGGCGGCCCCAGATCGGCCGATTGGCATATGGCCCCGTCACGCGGAGCGGCGTAGACTGGCAGGGTCGCGTGTCATCGAGGGTCTCATGGCTGACACACTGCTCGATATTCCACCCGTGCTGATCGTCGGCGCGGGTCCCACCGGCCTCGCCGCGGCGATGAGCCTCGCGCGTGCCCGCGTGCCGGTGCGCATCATCGACCGCCTCGCGGTGCCCGCCGCGCATTCCCGCGCGATCGGCATCCAGGCGCGCACGCTCGAGCTGCTCGAGCAGCATCGTGCGGTCGAACCGTTCCTCGCGCTCGGCCACCGGGTGCATGCGGCCGCGCTGCATGCCGATGGCCGCGTGATCGCACGGCTCGATTTCGACCCGCTGCACACGAGCTATCCGTACCTGCTGCTGCTCGACCAGAGCGTCACCGAGCGCTTGCTCACCGAGCATCTCGCCGGCTTCGGCGTGACGGTCGAGCGCGGCGTCACGCTCGTCGCATGCGAGGCCGACGGCACGTCGCTCGACGTGACGCTGCGCGGCGCCGACGGCCGCGAAGCGCGCTGCGCGCCGTCCTACCTGATCGCCGCCGACGGCGCCCACAGCACGGTGCGGCGTCTGCTGCGCGTGGGCTTCGCGGGGCGTGCGTTCGAGCAGACGTTCCTGCTCGCCGATTTCGCCGCGATTCCCGACTGGTCCGACGAAGAGATCCACCTGTTTACGACGCCCGACGGCATTGCCGGCCTGTTCCCGATGGGCGGCGGCCGCTACCGGCTCGTGGCCGATCGCCCGCCCGGCGGCGACCCGTCGCCCGACGCACCGGCACCGTCGCTCGACGAGTGCGACGCGATCGTGCGCGCGCGGATGGGTATATCGATCGCGCCGAGCGACCTCACGTGGTCGTCGTACTTTCATCTGCACAGCAGGATGGTCGAGCGGCTACGCCACGGCCGCGTGTTTTTCGCGGGCGATGCCGCGCACATTCACAGCCCGGCCGGTGCGCAGGGGATGAATACGGGGATGCAGGAAGCGTTCAATCTCGGCTGGAAGCTCGCGCGCGTGCTCGCCGCCGGCACGCCCGAGCGGCTGCTCGACACCTATCACGCGGAGCGCCATCCGATCGAGCGCGACGTGTTGCGGCAGACCGGTTTCATCACGCAGATGGTCGAAGCCGACCACGGCGCGGTCAAGCTGCTGCGCGATCACGTCGTGCCGCTGCTCGCGTCGTTCGGGCCGGTGCGCGACGCGGTGCGCCGCTCGTTCAGCGAGCTGGGCGTCCAGTACCGGAAAAGCCCGCTCACGCTCGAGCGCGTGCTCGACGGCGGGCCGCGGGCGGGCGAGCGTGCGCCCGATGCGCTCGTGCATGTGATCGACGGGCCGCTCGGCCGCGCGCCGGGGACCGCGCGGCTCTACGACCTGCACGATCCGGCTAGCTTTACGCTGCTGTTGCTCGAGGAGCCGCCCGGTATGGACATGGCAGATGTCGACGTCGACGCCGGCGCAGTGCGGCCGCCGTCGGCGGATGCACAGGCGCTCGCGCAGGGATTGGAGCGGATCATGCCGGGCGCCGTGCGTGCGTGGCGCATCGCCGATGCCGAAGCCGACGGCGCGGACGCGCTCGCGCAAGCGTACGGTCGCTCGCGGCCGTCGTTCTATCTGTTGCGCCCCGACGGCTACATCGCGGCGCGCGGG
This sequence comes from Burkholderia sp. WP42, assembly GCF_000745665.1. NCBI lineage: Bacteria > Pseudomonadati > Pseudomonadota > Betaproteobacteria > Burkholderiales > Burkholderiaceae > Burkholderia > Burkholderia sp. WP42. The sequence continues at coordinate 119,869 of NZ_JQJT01000024.1, forward strand.
CGCACCGCCACCGACGCGAACGCGCTGCTGCGCCATTGCGAAAGCTGGTTCGCGGGCATGCCGCAGCCCGCGTAGCGACGCGCGTCAGACCTGCGTCAAACGCGCGTCATGGTTGCGTAACGGGCGCGTAGCACGTCCGTCACGCGTGAGCGTCTGCCGGCACGAGCGACGCGCGATGCGCGGCGATCGCGTCGCGCACGATCGGCGCGGCGCGGCGTCCGGCTTCGCTCGACGGATCGTCGAGCGCGGCGAGTAGCGCGCGGCGCATCCGCGGTTCCCAGAAGCGCCGGATATGGTCGGCGATCCCGGTCAGCGCTTCGTCGCGATCGGGCATCGACTCGAAAAAGGCGCCGATCTGGTTCGCCATCTCGATCAGGTGTGCGTGGTCCATGGCGTCCTCACTTGCCCGTCGTCGCAACGCCCGGCGCGCTGGCGCGGCGCTCGTGCAGCTCGAGCTGCTCCGAGTTGAAGCGCGCGTACGAGCGTTGCCAGTCGGACGGCTGCGCGACCGGCATCACCTGCACGGCCGTGACCTTGTATTCCGGGCAGTTCGTCGCCCAGTCGGAACTGTCGGTCGTGATCACGTTCGCGCCAGATTCGGGGAAGTGGAACGTCGTGTAGACCACGCCAGGCTGCATGCGATCGGACACGAGCGCACGCAGCACCGTCTGGCCCGCACGCGACTCGATGCCGACCCAGTCGCCGCTGTGGATCCCGCGGTCCTCCGCGTCGTGCGGATGGATCTCCAGGCGGTCCTCTTCGTGCCACTGCACGTTCTCGGTCCGGCGCGTCTGCGCGCCGACGTTGTATTGCGACAGGATGCGCCCGGTAGTCAGGATCAGCGGATAGCGCTGCGTGACCTTCTCCGGCGTCGGGATGAACTGCGTGATCACGAAGCGGCCCTTGCCGCGCACGAAGGCGTCGATGTGCATCGTCGGCGTGCCTTCCGGCGCCTCGTCGTTGCAAGGCCACTGGATGCTGCCGAGCGCGTCGAGCTTCTCGTACGACACGCCGGAGAAAGTCGGCGTGAGCCGCGCGATCTCGTCCATGATTTCCGACGGGTGCGTGTAGTGCATGTCGTAGCCGAGCGCCTGCGACAGCATCAGCGTCACTTCCCAGTCCGCGTAGCCGGCGAGCGGCGGCATCACCTTGCGCACGCGCGAGATGCGCCGCTCCGCGTTCGTGAACGTGCCGTCCTTCTCGAGGAACGTCGAGCCCGGCAGCAGCACGTGCGCGTATTTGGCCGTCTCGTTCAGGAAGATGTCCTGCACGACGATGCATTCCATCGCCGACAGCGCGGCCGCGACGTGCTGCGTGTTCGGGTCCGACTGGACGATGTCCTCGCCCTGGCAATAGAGCCCCTTGAAGCTGCCGTCGAGCGCCGCGTCGAACATGTTCGGAATGCGCAGCCCCGGTTCCGGCTGCAGCGTGGCCGACCATGCGTACTCGAACTGGCTGCGCACGCTCGCGTCGCCGATGTGGCGGTAACCGGGCAGCTCGTGCGGAAACGAGCCCATGTCGCACGAGCCCTGCACGTTGTTCTGGCCGCGCAGCGGATTGACGCCCACGCCTTCGCGGCCGATGTTGCCGGTCGCCATCGCGAGGTTCGCAATGCCCATCACCGTCGTCGAGCCTTGCGCATGTTCGGTCACGCCGAGACCGTAGTAGATCGCCGCGTTGCCGCCGGTGGCATAAAGGCGCGCGGCTTCGCGCACCTGTTCGGCCGGCACGCCGGTCACTTCGGCGGTCGCCTCCGGCGAGTTCTCCGCGCGCGACACGAAGTCGCGCCATTGCTCGAACGCGCGCGTGTCGCAGCGCTCGGCGACGAACGCGTCCGCGACCAGCCCTTCGGTGACGATCACGTGCGCGAGCGCATTGATCATCGCGACGTTCGTGCCGGGGCGCAGCTGCAGGTGGTGCGTCGCCTTCACGTGCGGGCCGTCGACCACGTCGATGCGGCGCGGGTCGATCACGATCAGCTTTGCGCCTTCGCGCACGCGCCGCTTCAGCCGCGAGCCGAACACCGGATGGCCGTCGGTCGGGTTGGCGCCCATCACGACGATCACGTCGGCTTGGCCGATCGATGCGAAGGTCTGCGTGCCGGCCGATTCGCCGAGCGTCGTCTTCAGGCCATAGCCGGTCGGCGAATGGCACACGCGCGCGCAGGTGTCGACGTTGTTGTTGCCGAACGCCGCGCGCACCAGCTTCTGCACGAGGTAGGTTTCCTCGTTCGTGCAGCGCGACGACGTGATGCCGCCGATCGAATCGCGGCCGTACTTCTGCTGCAGCTTGCGGAATTGCGTCGCCGCGTAGGTGAGCGCCTCTTCCCAGCTGACTTCGCGCCACGGGTCGGTGATCTTCTCGCGGATCATCGGCTTCGTGATGCGGTCCTTGTGCGTCGCATAGCCCCACGCGAAGCGGCCCTTCACGCATGCGTGGCCTTCGTTTGCGAGGCCGTTCTTGTGCGGCGTCATCCGCACGACCTGCGTGCCCTTCATCTCCGCCTTGAGCGAGCAGCCGACGCCGCAGTATGCGCAGGTGGTGACCACCGAGTGTTCGGCCTGGCCGAGCTGCACGACGCTCTTCTCCTGCAGCGTGGCGGTCGGGCACGCTGCGACGCACGCGCCGCACGACACGCATTCCGACGCCATGAACGATTCGCTTGCGCCGGCGGCGACGCGCGACTCGAAGCCGCGTGCGGCGATCGTCAGCGCGAACGTGCCCTGCGTCTCCTCGCAGGCGCGCACGCAGCGGTTGCAGACGATGCACTTCGACGGGTCGTACGTGAAGTACGGATTCGACTCGTCCTTCCGGTCGCGCAGGTGATTCGCGCCGTCGAAGCCGTAACGCACTTCGCGCAGCCCGACGACGCCCGCCATGTCCTGCAGTTCGCAGTCGCCGTTGGCCGGGCAGGTGAGGCAGTCGAGCGGATGGTCGGAGATGTACAGCTCCATCACGTTGCGGCGCAGCTTCTGCAGCCGGTCCGATTGCGTGCGTACCTTCATCCCGGCCTCGGCGGGCGTCGTGCACGACGCCGGATAGCCGCGCCGGCCTTCGATCTCCACCAGGCACAGCCGGCACGAGCCGAACGGCTCGAGCGAATCGGTCGCGCACAGCTTCGGTACGTTGACGCCGGCTTCGATCGCGGCGCGCATCACCGACGTGCCGGCCGGCACCGTGACCGCCTGACCGTCGATTTCGAGCGTGACGTCGGTGTCGGCATGGCGTTGCGGCGTGCCATAGTCGGTTTCGTCGAACGGATCGCGCGCGCGCGCCGCTGCGGCGCTCTTGCACGCGCATTGGCCCGAGCCGCAGCCGCCTTGGCGGACGTTCTGAGTGTCGAGGGACATGCAGGGCTCCTTCTGGGTCAGGCCGCAGCCTTGACCGGACCCGACGCGGCCGGCTGGCCGGCGGCGAGCCCGAAATCTTCGGGGAAATGGTCGAGCGCGGACAGCACCGGATACGGCGTCATCCCGCCCATCGCGCACAGCGAGCCTGCGAGCATCGTGTCGCAGAGGTCGCGCAGCAGCGTGATCTGCCGTTCGGACGTATCGCCGTTGCGGATCCGCGCGATCGTCTCCACGCCGCGCGTCGAGCCGATCCGGCACGGCGTGCACTTGCCGCACGATTCGATCGCGCAGAACTTCATCGCGTACTCGGCGAGTTCCGCGAGATTCGACGTGTCGTCGTGCAGCACGATGCCGCCGTGACCGACGACCGCGCCGATCGCCGCGTACGCCTCGTAGTCGAGCGGCACGTCCCACTGATGCTCGGGCAGGTAGGTGCCGAGCGGGCCGCCGACCTGCGCGGCGCGCGCGGGCCGGCCGCTCGCCGTGCCGCCGCCGTAATCGAACAGCAGCTCGCGCAGCGTGACGCCGAACGCCAGCTCGACGAGGCCGCCGTGACGGATGTTGCCCGCGAGCTGTAACGGCAGCGTGCCGCGCGAGCGGCCCATTCCGTAGTCGCGATAGAACGCCGCGCCGCGCGCGAAGATCACCGGCGCGGTGGCGAGCGTGATGACGTTGTTGATCACGGTCGGCTTACCGTACAGACCGGCGAGCGCGGGCAGCGGCGGCTTCGCGCGCACCACGCCGCGCTTGCCTTCGAGCGATTCGAGCAGCGCCGTTTCCTCGCCGCACACGTACGAGCCGGCGCCTTTCGCGACGTGCAGGTCGAACGCGTGCGCGGAGCCGAGCACGTGCGCACCGAGCCAGCCGGCTTCGCGGGCGCGCTCGAGCGCTGTTTCGAGCGTCGCGATCGCGTGCGGGTACTCGCTGCGCACGTAGATGTAGCCGAGCGTCGCGCCCGTCGCGATGCCCGCGATGATCATCCCTTCGATCAGGCAATACGGGTCGCTTTCCATGATCAGACGATCGGAGAACGTGCCCGAGTCGCCTTCGTCCGCGTTGCAGACGATGTACTTCTGCGTCGCGGCCGCCTGCCGGACGGTGCGCCACTTGATGCCGGCCGGAAAGGCCGCGCCGCCGCGGCCGCGCAGCCCCGATTCGATCAGCGTGTCGCACGCGGCATCGCCATCCATCGCGAGCGCGTTCTTCAAGCCGGCGAGGCCGTCGTGCGCGAGGTAGTCGTCGATCGACAGCGGATCGGTCAGGCCGATGCGGGCGAACGTGAGGCGCTGCTGGCGCGCGAGATACGGCAGTGCGTCGACGAGGCCGACGCCGCTCGGATGCGCGCCGCCGTCGAGCCAGTTCGCATTGAACAGCGCGGGCACGTCGGTCGCCGACAGGTTCGCGTAGCCGACGCGTCCGGCAGGCGTGCCGACTTCGACCAGCGGCTCGAGCCACAGCAAGCCGCGCGAGCCGTTGCGAATCAGCTCGATGTCGATGCCGCGCTGCTGCGCGTGCGCGACGATCGCGGCGGCCAGCGCGTCGGCGCCGAGTGCGAGCGCGGACGAATCGCGCGGCACGTAGATGCGGGTCGTCATGCGGCCTCCGGCGTGTGGGCGGCGGCCTGCGCGAGCAGCGCGTCGAATTTCTCCGGCGTGACCTTCGCGTGCAGCACGCCGTTGATCGTCATCGACGGCGACTGCGCGCACAGCCCGAGGCAGTACACCGATTCGAGGGCGACGTCGGGCGGCGCGTGTGGGTCGGCAGCATCGCCGTGCGCCGCGTCGAACCGGCAACCGGTGCGCGCCTGCGCATGCTCGGCCAGCGCTTCGCAACCCATGCTGCGGCACGCTTCGGCGCGGCACATCTGGATCGTCACGCGGGCGGGCGGCGCGGTGCGGAAGTGGTGATAGTAGGTGAGCACGCCATGCACTTCGGCGCGCGACAAGTTGAGCGCCTTCGCCAGCGGCGCGACGCAGCCGGCCGGCACGTAGCCCGCATCGTCCTGGATCGCATGCAGGATCGCGACGAGCGAGCGGCCGGCGCGCGCGTGACGCTCGACCAGCGCGTCGGGCGCAGGGGAATTCGGGGACATCGCTTGTGCTCCTCCAAAGTCTCATATGTGCCGGTAATTCATATAACGCACACCGTGACTTCGTTCTGATTGATTTCAAACAACGATAAGCGGAAGATTTCGTGGCCGCAATAGGAAATCGGAGTACATAAATGATTCGAATCGAATGCGACGCGTATTTGACCGTGCGCGACACGGCGGGCCGTTCGGCGAGCCTGTCGGACGTCGCGCCGTTGCTCGAGCTGGTGGCCGAGACGGGCAGCATCGCGCAGGCGGCGCAGGCGAAAGGGCTGTCCTACCGGCACGCGTGGGGCATGCTGCGCGCGCTCGAGGCGTGCATCGGCGGCGAGCTGATCGAGACGGCGCGCGGCAAGGGCTCGACGTTGTCGGAACTGGGGCGGGCCGTCGTCGACGCGCAGCGCCTCGCGCACACGCGCCTCGACGGGAATCTGCGGTCGCTCGCCGCCGAGGTGGCGAGCGACCTGAACCGCCGGCTCGCGCAGCGCGACGGTGCGGTGCGCATCCACGCGTCGCACGGCTATGCGGTCGCGGCGCTGGTGGCCGCGCTGGTCGATGCGCACGCGGCCGTCGACATCAAGTACCGCGAGAGCGTCGAGGCCGTCCGCGCGCTTGCACGCGGCGAATGCGAGCTGGCCGGCTTTCATCTGCCGCGTGGCGCGTTTCGCGAACAATGCGCGCAGATCTACCGGCCGTGGCTCGACGACACGCGCCATGTGCTGATTCATCTGACGCGCCGTCAGCAAGGATTGTTCGTGCCGCGCGGCAACCCGAAGCAGGTGCGCGGGCTGGCCGATCTGGCGCGCAACGATATCCGCTTCGTCAATCGGCAGCCGGGGTCCGGTACGCGAATGCTGCTCGATCTCGCGCTGCGCTCGATCGGCGTCGATCCGGAGCGGATCGACGGCTATGCGTCGGCCGAGCTCACGCACTCGGCGATCGCGGCGTTCGTCGCGAGCGGGATGGCGGATCTCGGCTTCGGCGTCGAGCCGGCCGCCCATCACTTCGGGCTCGATTTCATTCCGGTCGTCGACGAGGATTACTACTTCGCATGCGAGCGCGCGCGGCTGGCGTCGCGGCCGCTCGCCGACGTGCTCGCGTTGCTGCGCGATCCGGCGTTCGTCGAGCGCGTCGCGCATCTCGACGGCTACGATCCAGCAGCATGCGGCACGCTGATCGGCGTTGCGGCGGGGCTCGACGGGGACGCTGCCACCGTGCCGGGCGGCAACGGAAGGTAATGCACGCGCGTGCGGCGCGCGCTGCAGCAGCAGGGGATTTGCGCTACGCTTGCCGCTTGATCAACGTTCCAACAAGCACGCCGTTCAGGCGTCATCCCGCCATGAAACTTTCCGTTCCTCTCTCCGCGGCAGCGTTGACCGCGGGGCTTCTGATCGCCGCCACGCCGTTTGCGTTCGCGCAGAACTCCCCGGGCGTGCCCGGCGGGATTCTGAGCGATCAGTTCCGCCTGAACGAGCATCCGCAGATGCCGTTCGCGGCGTCGGCGCCGTCGCAGAAATATCAGAGCGGCAAGAAGTCTGCGCTGCGTCGCAAGGGCGACATCGGCGATCCGAACGGCTGCAACCTGAAGTGCCCGATGGATACGCAGTAACCACCGCTTCCCGATCGCAGCGCGCGTAGCCACAATGGCCGCGCAGCGCGCCGGTCTGCCGAGCCCCGCGAAGCCTGCCGCTTCGCGGGGCTCGCGTTTATGCGGCGCTGCCGGGCGGGTGCCGGCGCACTAATGGACTATAGGGTTAACCCGTAATCCTGAAAGAATGTCTTCCAGAAACCTGCCTTATTCTTAAGCAGTTGCCTACATACACTTCCATTTGTCGGCGATGAACGGGTGTTCATCGCAAGATCAGACAAATACGGAGGTAGGTCATCATGAAGTCGCTCGTTCAAGCTGTTGTCGTTGCTGCCGCTCTCGTCGCCCCGGTCGTGTCGTTCGCTCAGTCCGGCTCGGCACTCACCCGCGCCCAGGTTCGTGCGGAACTGGTGCAACTGCAGCAGGCCGGTTACAACACCGCCCGCGGCGAAGATCCGCATTATCCGGAAGCGATCCAGGCTGCGACCGCCCGCGTCGCCGAGCAGCAGCGCGCAGTCGCGCAGGCGCAAGGCGCCGATGCGAGCGGCTACGGTGCGCAAGTGCAGGGTGCGTCGGCATCGGGTTCGCGCGCGATCGGCGTGCGTCCGGCCAGCGTTGAAGAAATGAAGTCGCTGTATCGCGGCAGCTAAGCTGCGCACTGCCCGACGAAAGCGCGGGCCGGGAGCGACGAGGTGTCGTGCTCCCGGCCCGCGCCGTCGGGCAGACGCCGTTCGGCGCGGTCGATCGCCGCGCGAGCGGCTGCGGACGTCCGTCACCTCCTGCCGCCGGCGTACCGGCGGTATTCTGCCCGGCCCGTCCGGGGCTGGGCGCTTTTTCAAATGGCGCGTGACGTATCGTTCGTTGGCAACAAGCAACCCCGCAGACGCGTGTCGTGCGGGGTTTTGTTCGTCTGGACGGGAAGTTTGCGGGGCGCTGCGGGCTGGCTGTACTAGGGCAGCTGTGTTTCAACGCGGGCCGCGATCGGGCAGAGCGCCTTCCCGCATTGGAAGAGTTCGAGACACATCCGGCAGGGCAGGGGCACGACACGGAAATCGCCGCGCGGCGAAATTTCGCTCCGCACGTGTGATTGCGGGCGCTCGAACCAGCCGAACGGCAATAAAAAACCCGCGAAGCGTGACGCTGTCGCGGGTTTTTCCTGGCAACGCGCCGAACTGCGTTGCCGTGTATTTGGTGGAGGCGGCGGGAATCGAACCCGCGTCCAGAAGCGCTCCACGACTAGTTCTACATGTTTAGTTCAGTCATTTGATTTAACCGCAGCGACGCGGACGAACACGCTGCACTACGGCGATTCGCTAAGTTTTCGACCCGGACGTCGCGACGCCGCCAAGGCTTAACTGACGTATATGACCTCTGTCGGTATTGCTACCGGTCTTGCGACACTAGCCCGTCAGTGAACTAGGCAGAGGACGGCGGCCGTTAGGCTGCCAGTGCGAACGTATCGTCGTTTGCAGTTACGTTTTTCCCATTGATTAACGAGGTGACGGGTCCTCGACATGCCCTAGCCGCTTCACAACCCCTGTCGAAACCAGGTCGCCCCCGCGGATAAGATCGACCATTATAGCCCAACATCGCGCAGCAGTTCGCGCAGTTGCAGCGTCGTGTCGACGAGATGCTGCGCCTGCCAGTCGGCCGGCGCAGCGCCGTCGCCGCAGTAGCCATACGCGGCTGCGACCGTCGCCATGCCGGCCGCGGTGCCGGCCTGGATGTCGCGCAGGTCGTCGCCGACATAGACGATCCGCTCGGGCGCGAGCGTCAGTTGTGCGGCTGCGTGCAGCAGCGGGGCCGGATGGGGCTTCGAGTGCGGCGTCGTGTCGCCTCCGACGATGCAGGCCGCGCGTGCCGCGAGGCCGAGCAGGTCGGCGAGCGGTGCGGTGAGGCGCATCACCTTGTTGGTGACGATGCCCCAGCGCACGCGGCGCGCGTCCAGTTCGTCCAGCACGTCGCCGATCCCCGGAAACAGCGCGGTGTGCACGCAGATGTCCGTCGCATAGTTGGCGAGGAACTCGTCGCGCATCGCGTCGTAGCCGGGCGTCTGCGGATCGATGCCGAACGCGCCGCCGAGCAGGCCGCGGGCGCCGGCCGACGCGAGCGGCCGCAGCACGTCGAGCGGCGTCTCGGGCAGGCCGCGCACGCGCTGCATCTTGTGGACGGCGGCGGCGAGATCGGGCGCCGTATCGGCGAGCGTGCCGTCGAGATCGAACAGCACGGCGTCGCACTGCGTCAGCCGCGGTGCGTCGAGCGTCGTGCGCTCGGTCGAAAGGGAGGTCGTCATGCCGGGTCGAGGATTACGCGCCGCGGCGGCACGCGACGAGATAGTTGATGTCGGTGTCGTTCGACAGCGCAAAGCGCTTGCCGATCGGGTGATAGGTGATGCCCTTGAGCTCGACGATGTGCAGATCGGTCGCGCGCACGAAACCGGCCAGTTCCGACGGGCGGATGAAGCGCGCGTAGTCGTGCGTGCCCTTCGGCAGCATCTGCGCGATGTACTCGGCGCCGATCACCGCGAACAGGTACGACTTGAGGTTGCGGTTCAGCGTCGAGAAGAACACCCAGCCGCCGGGCTTCACGAGCTTCGCGCAGGCAGAGACGACGCCGGCCGGCGACGGCACGTGCTCGAGCATTTCCATGCAGGTGACGACGTCGTAGCTGCCGGGCTCGCGCTCGGCGATCGCTTCGGCGGCGATCGCCTCGTAATCGACGGTGATGCCGCTTTCGAGGCTGTGCAGATCGGCGACGCCGAGCGCTTCGTTCGACAGGTCGATGCCTTTGACCTGCGCGCCGAGCCCGGCCATCGATTCGGACAGGATGCCGCCGCCGCAACCGATATCGAGCGCGCGCTTGCCGGCCAGATGCGCATGCGAGTCGATCCAGCCGAGCCGGACCGGGTTCAGGTCGTGCAAGGGCTTGAATTCGGCGTTCGGATCCCACCACCGATGGGCGAGGTCGCTGAATTTCTGGAGTTCGTGCGGATCGGCGTTGGTCATGTCGGCAAACGGGTACGGAAGGAGGGCGGTGCGTCGGTACGTCAGCCGCAAGTATATAAGCGGGCGGACAACGAGGCCAGCAAGCGCCTGGACGGGCATCAATGAAAAAGCCCCGCCGGAGCGGGGCTTTGGAGCAGTTGAAACCGCGGCTTACTGCGCCGGAACGGTCGTCTTCTGCACTTGCTGCGTACCGACCACTTCGACTTCCACGCGGCGGTCCGGTGCGAGGCAGGCGATCAGTTGCTTGCGGTTCTTCTGGTTGCAGCCCGTCGTAACCGGATTGCGCTTGCCCTTGCCTTCCGTGTAGATCTTGTTGGCCGGGATGCCCTTGCTGACCAGGTACGACTTGACTGCTTGCGCACGGCGCAGCGACAGACGGTCGTTGTACTTGTCCGAACCGATGCGGTCCGTGTAGCCGGTGGCGACGACCACTTCCGTGTTCATGCCCTCGATCTTCGATGCCAGTTCGTCCAGCTTCTGCTTGCCCAGCGGCTTGAGCGTTGCCTTGTCGAAGTCGAACAGCGCGTCGGCTTGGTACGTGATCTTCTGGCTCGAAATTGCCGGTGCAGCAGCCGGAGCGACCGGCGGTTGCGGTGCCTGGGCGACCAGTGCGCCATCGCACTTTGCGTTGGCGGTGGCCGGCGTCCAGAACGCGTCACGCCAGCAGAGCTCGTTCGTGCCGTTCATCCACACCCATTCGCCCGTACCGTTCACCCAGTTGTCGTTGACGGCTTGACGCGACGCCGGCACCGACTGTGCCGAAGCGGATGCAGCCATAACTGCGGTAGCTGCAATGAACGCGAGCTTTGAAAGTTTATTCATATTTCTCCTCTCGAAATTGAGATTACCGCAGGTTTACTGCGAGCCTGTTGACGGTGACAAGTCATACATTGCTCGAAGTATAACATTGGTGCGGCACAAAAAACGCGGCACCGCTCTGTGTAGACTTCGAGCAGCGTCTAACTTTCAGTGCGTTGGCATTTTGCCATATCGTTCCCTTCCTACGAAAAAAAATCCTCCCCACCCCAAGATCGCCCCCACTTTGTGGTGCATGCGCAACAGTCGCCTGCCGCAACTTTAAGAAATTGTCAAGAGTGGGGCGGGGAAATTGCGGGAAACGACGCCTATGTTTACCCGCTGCCGCGACGCCACGTCGCAGGACTCGCCCGCGCACCAAAGGAGGGCGCGATCGCGGCCGGGGCGGGCATCGCACCGCAGCTCCGATTTTTGCTGTTTACATATAGTTGGGGGTCGCGAATTGGCTGCGGATGGGCGCATGTTAGAATCTCGCGTTGCGTTGCGCATGCAGCGCCCACGCGAAAGGCGTTCGCCGTCTTCGCTCCGAAACGATACGGATACATGGATCAATTCGCCAAAGAGACCCTGCCCACCTCCCTAGAGGAGGAAATGCGCCGTTCGTATCTCGATTACGCGATGAGCGTGATCGTCGGACGTGCCCTCCCGGATGTCCGCGATGGCCTGAAGCCCGTGCACCGGCGCGTACTGTTCGCGATGCACGAACTGAACAACGACTGGAACCGCGCGTACAAGAAGTCGGCGCGTATCGTCGGTGACGTGATCGGTAAGTACCACCCGCACGGCGATACGGCGGTGTACGACACGATCGTGCGGATGGCGCAGGACTTCTCGCTGCGCTACATGCTGATCGACGGGCAGGGCAACTTCGGCTCGATCGACGGCGACAACGCCGCGGCGATGCGTTACACCGAAATTCGCATGGCGAAGATCGGGCATGAGCTGCTGGCCGACATCGACAAGGAAACGGTCGACTTCGAGCCGAACTACGACGGCAACGAAACGCAGCCGTCGGTCCTGCCGTCGCGCATTCCGAACCTGCTGATCAACGGCTCGTCGGGCATCGCGGTCGGCATGGCGACCAACATTCCGCCGCACAACCTGAACGAAGTCGTTGACGCGTGCCAGCATCTGCTGAACAACCCGGGAGCGACGATCGACGAGCTGATCGAGATCATCCCGGCGCCGGACTTCCCGACGGCCGGCATCATCTACGGCGTGGCCGGCGTACGCGACGGCTATCGCACCGGGCGCGGCCGCGTCGTGATGCGCGCGGCCACGCACTTCGAGGAGATCGACCGTGGCCAGCGGATGGCGATCATCGTCGACGAGCTCCCGTACCAGGTGAACAAGCGCTCGCTGCTCGAGCGTATCGCCGAGCTCGTCAACGAGAAGAAGCTCGAAGGCATCTCGGACATCCGCGACGAGTCCGACAAGAGCGGCATGCGTGTCGTGATCGAACTGAAGCGCGGCGAAGTGCCCGAGGTCGTGCTGAACAACCTGTACAAGGCGACGCAGCTGCAGGACACGTTCGGCATGAACATGGTCGCGCTCGTCGACGGCCAGCCGAAGCTGCTGAACCTGAAGGAAATCCTGCAGTGCTTCCTGTCGCACCGACGCGAAGTGCTGACGCGCCGCACGATCTACGAACTGCGCAAGGCTCGCGAACGCGGCCACGTGCTCGAAGGTCTCGCAGTCGCGCTCGCCAACATCGACGAATTCATCGAGATCATCAAGGCCGCGCCGACGCCGCCGATCGCGAAGCAGGGGCTGATGGAGCGGTCGTGGGATTCGTCGCTCGTGCGCGAGATGCTCGCGCGCGCCGAGACGGAGAACGCCGCGGCCGGCGGTCGCGCCGCGTATCGTCCGGAAGGGCTGAACCCGGCGTTCGGGATGCAGGGCGACGGGCTGTACCGCCTGTCCGACACGCAGGCGCAGGAAATCCTGCAGATGCGCCTGCAACGCCTGACCGGTCTCGAGCAGGACAAGATCATCGGCGAGTACCGCGAAGTGATGGCGCAGATCGCCGACCTGCTGGACATCCTCGCGCGCCCGGAGCGGATCACGACGATGATCGGCGAGGAGCTGACGTCGGTGAAGGCCGAGTTCGGCGACGCGCGCCGCTCGAAGATCGAGCTGAACGCGACCGAACTGAACACCGAAGACCTGATCACGCCGCAGGACATGGTCGTCACGATGTCGCATGCGGGCTACGTGAAGTCGCAGCCGCTGTCCGAGTACCGCGCGCAGAAGCGCGGCGGCCGCGGCAAGCAGGCGACGCAGATGAAGGAAGACGACTGGATCGAGACGCTGTTCATCGCGAACACGCACGATTACATCCTGTGCTTCTCGAACCGCGGCCGCGTGTACTGGGTCAAGGTGTATGAAGTGCCGCAGGGCTCGCGCAACTCGCGCGGCCGCCCGATCGTCAACATGTTCCCGCTGCAGGAAGGCGAGAAGATCAACGTGGTGCTGCCGGTCAAGGAATTCTCGGCCGACAAGTTCGTGTTCATGGCGACGTCGCTCGGCACCGTGAAGAAGACGCCGCTGGAAGCATTCAGCCGCCCGATGAAGAAGGGCATCATCGCGGTCGGTCTCGATGACGGCGATTTCCTGATCGGCGCGTCGATCACCGACGGCGCCCACGACGTGATGCTGTTCTCCGATGCCGGCAAGGCCGTGCGCTTCGACGAGAACGACGTGCGTCCGATGGGCCGCGAAGCGCGCGGCGTGCGCGGCATGCAGCTCGAGGACGGCCAGCAGGTCATCGCGATGCTGGTCGCGGGCAGCGAGGAGCAGACGGTGCTCACCGCGACCGAGAACGGCTACGGCAAGCGCACCCCGATCACCGAGTACACGCGTCACGGCCGCGGCACGAAGGGGATGATCGCGATCCAGACGTCCGAGCGCAACGGCAAGGTGGTCGCCGCGACGCTCGTCGACGCCGAAGATCAGATCATGCTGATCACGACTGCCGGCGTATTGATCCGCACCCGTGTGTCCGAGATCCGCGAGATGGGACGGGCTACGCAAGGTGTTACACTCATCAGTCTTGATGAGGGCACGAAGCTCTCCGGCCTGCAGCAGATCGCTGAAGCCGAAGAGGGTGAGGGCGAAGTCGACGAGGCGTCGGACGGCGAAGCCTGAACAACGGGATGAGACTCGAGCCGCCGCGGGCGTGAAGCGCCGCGGTCGGCGAGCAACCATTCATATTTCCACAAGGGAGTGATGATGCAAAAGCAATTCAAGCAACTGGTTCTGCTGGCTGCACTGGTGCCGACGTTCGCGATGGCGCAAGCGCTGTCGAATTCCGCACCGGCTGCGACCGCGGCAGCTGCGCCGATCGACGCCGACAAGAAGGCGGCGATCAAGGATCTGCTCGACGCGATCGACGCGCCGAAGCTCGTGTCGGCAATCGGCAACAGCGCCGAGATGCAAGCGAAGCAACTCGTTCCGGCGATCCTGTCGGACGCGCTGTCGGAAAACAAGACGCTGAACGACAAGCAGAAGCAGGCCGCCGTGCCGACGCTGCAAAAGAACGCAGTGCCGAAGCTGGTCGACGGCGCGGGCAAGGTGTTCGGCACGCAGCAGTTCCAGAACGATGCGATGTCGGCTCAGTACGACGCGTACGCGAAGTACTACAGCACGTCGGAGATCAAGGATCTGACGACGTTCTACAAGAGCCCGACGGGCCGCAAGTTCATCCAGGTTCAGGATCAGGTTGGCCGCGACGTCGTCAACGGCCTGATGCAGAAGTACATGCCGCAAGCGATCCAGGCAACGCGCACGCAGGCTGACAAGGAAGTCGCCGCGGTCAAGCCGGGCAAGTAAGCGGTCCGGGCGCGCCGCCCGGCCGTCCGGTCGGGTTTGGCGGGAGCCTGATGACAGTGCGATAATGGCCGTTTGCGCGCGAGCGCAAGCGGCCATTCCTTTTTGTGGCGCGGTCTTTCTGCCGGCAGCGAGCCGGCCGCAAGCCGGTCCGCGTCCGTCCCGAGGTTATTCACGATGCGCGTCTTTAATTTCTCCGCCGGCCCAGCGGCGCTCCCCGAGGAAGTGCTGCGGCAAGCCGCCGACGAAATGCTCGACTGGCACGGCAGCGGCATGAGCGTGATGGAGATGAGCCATCGCGGCAAGGAATTCATGTCGATCCACGAAACCGCGCTGGCCGACCTGCGCGAGCTGCTCGACGTGCCGGCCAGCCACCGGATCCTGTTCCTGCAGGGCGGCGGCATCGCCGAGAACGCGATCGTGCCGATGAACCTGCTCGGTTCGCGCAAGAGCGCCGACTTCGTCGTCACCGGTTCGTGGTCGCAGAAGTCGTTCAACGAAGCGAAGAAGTACTGCACGCCGCATCTGGCGGCCTCGGGCAAGACGGCCGACGGTTTCACGCGCGCGCCCGCGCGCGCCGAATGGCAGCTGTCGGACGATCCGGCCTACGTGCATCTGTGCACCAACGAGACGATCGACGGCGTCGAGACGTTCGAGATTCCCGACCTCGGCGACGTGCCGCTCGTGGCCGACGTGTCGTCGCACATCCTGTCGCGCCCGATGGACGTCGCGAAGTACGGCGTGCTGTTCGGCGGCGCGCAGAAGAACATCGGGATGGCCGGCGTGACCGTCGTGATCGTTCGCGAGGACCTGCTCGACCGCGCGCTGTCGATCTGCCCGTCGGCATTCGAATGGAAGACCGTCGCCGAGAACAACTCGCTGTACAACACGCCGCCCACCTACGCGATCTACATCGCGGGCCTCGTGTTCCAGTGGCTGAAGCGGCAGGGCGGTCTCGCGGCGATCGAGGCCCGCAACATCGAGAAGGCGAAGCTGCTCTACGACACGATCGACGCGAGCGGCTTCTATCTGAACAAGGTCGAGCCGGCGGTGCGTTCGCGGATGAACGTGCCGTTTTTCCTGGCCGACGAAACGCGCAATGAAGACTTCCTCGCCGGCGCAAAGGCGCGCGGGCTGCTGCAGCTGAAGGGCCACAAGTCCGTCGGCGGCATGCGGGCGTCGATCTACAACGCGGTGCCGCTCGAGGGCGTGAAGGCGCTCGTCGAGTACATGAAGGACTTCGAACGGCGCGACGCCTGACGGCGCGCTGTTCAAACAGCACGGCAAAACGCATGGACGACGAACTGAATTCCCGCCTGAAACCGCTGCGCGACCGCATCGATGCGATCGACGCGCAGCTGATCGCGCTCCTCAACCAGCGCGCTGCGGTGGCGCTCGAGGTGGGCGAGGTCAAGAAGCACTTCAACGCGCCGGTGTTCCGGCCGGAGCGCGAGCTGCAGGTCATCGCGCGCCTGCAGGACATGAGCGCCGGGCCGCTCGCGGGCGAGCACATCAGCGCGATCTGGCGCGAGATCATGGCCGCGAGCCGCGCGCTCGAGCAGACGATCCACGTCGCGTTCCTCGGGCCGGTGGGCACGTACAGCGAACAGGCGATGTTCGAGTATTTCGGCCAGTCGATCGAAGGACTGCCGTGCCCGTCGATCGACGAAGTATTCCGCTCGGTCGAGGCGGGCGCGGCCGCCTTCGGGATCGCGCCGGTCGAGAATTCGACCGAGGGCGCGGTGTCGCGCACGCTCGACCTGCTGCTGCAGACGCAGTTGCTGATCAGCGGCGAGCTTGCGCTGCCGATCCATCACAACCTGCTCACGCAAAGCGGCACGCTCGCCGGCGTGACGCGCGTCTGCGCGCACGCTCAGGCGCTCGCGCAATGCCAGCAGTGGCTCGCGGCGAACGCGCCGCAGCTCGAGCGGCAAGCCGTGTCGAGCAATGCCGAGGCCGCGCGTCTCGCGGCGGCCGACCCGAGCGTCGCGGCGATCGCCGGCGATCGTGCGGCCGCGCACTACGGGCTGCAGGTCGCGTTCTCATTGATCCAGGACGATCCGCACAACCGCACGCGCTTCGTGATCGTCGGCAAGCAGCCGGCGGGGCAGAGCGGTCACGACCAGACGTCGCTGATCGTCTCGGTGAAGAACGAGCCGGGCGCGGTGTTCAAGCTGCTCGAGCCGCTCGCGCGGCACGGCGTGTCGATGACGCGCTTCGAATCGCGGCCGGCGCGGGTCGGCACGTGGGAGTACTACTTCTACATCGACATCGAAGGGCACCGGGACGACGCGGCGGTGGCCGCCGCGCTCGCGGAGCTCGGCCAGAAAGCCGCGTTCCTGAAGATACTCGGTTCGTATCCGCGCGCGCGCTGATGCGCGGCGGCCCGTCGCCTGCCTCGCGCGGGCGACGCGGCGAGGCGGCGAAGGGGCAGCGCCGGCCGGGCCGCGCTGCCGACGGCGGGTTCGGGCGGTATCCGGCGCAGGTCGCGCCGGGTGTGCGCCCGGTGCCCGGGATCTGGACTTCCGTGCGCGGGCATCGTTCCGCGCGCGTCACTTGGCTCATGTCGTGTCAGGCTTTGCATTCAACAAACTGGTCATTTTCGGCGTCGGCCTGATCGGCGGATCGCTGGCGCGCGCGTTGCGCGAGCGTGCCTCGGGCGGGGCGGGCGAGATCGTCGGCGTGGGCCGGTCGCGTGCATCGGTCGAGCGCGCGCTGGCGCTCGGCGTGATCGACCGCGCGGCGGCGCTCGACGATGACGCGCAACTGCGCGACGCGCTGGCCGGCGCCGATCTGGTGCTGCTCGCCGCGCCGGTCGCGCAGACGGAGCCGTTGCTCGCGCGCATCGCGCCGTGGCTGGACGCCGCGACGATCGTCACCGATGCGGGCAGCACCAAGTCCGACGTCGTCGCGGCCGCGCGCGCGGCGCTCGGTGAGCGGATCGCCCGGTTCGTGCCGGGCCATCCGATCGCCGGCCGCGAGTCGAGTGGTGTCGAAGCCGCGTTGCCGGACCTGTACGTCGGCCGCAACGTCGTGCTGTGCCCGCTCGCGGAGAACGCACCCGAGACGGTCGCGCGGATCGACGCGATGTGGCAGGCGACCGGCGCCGACGTGCGCACGATGAGCGCGGCCCAGCACGATCGCGTATTCGCCTCGATCAGCCATTTGCCGCACGTGCTGTCGTTCGCGCTCGTCGAGCAGATCCTCGGCGAGGCCGATGCGGAGCTGAAATTCTCATATGCGGCCGGCGGCTTCCGCGACTTCACGCGGATCGCGGCGTCGAGCCCTGAAATGTGGCGCGACGTGTGCGTCGCCAACCGCGCGGCGCTGCTCGACGAACTCGACGGCTACACGCGCGTGCTCGCACGGCTGCGCGCGGCGATCGACGCCGGCGACGGCGCCGCGCTCGAGGCCGTATTCACGCGCTCGCGCGCCGCGCGCAAGGCGTGGCAGGAGCGCGGCGCGCAGCCCGCTGCAGAACCGGTCAAGAAATAACAGGACGATTCACATGGACTATCTCGATCTCGGCCCGTACTCCAGTGCCTCCGGCACCGTGCGACTTCCCGGCTCCAAGAGCATTTCGAACCGCGTGCTGTTGCTCGCGGCGCTCGCCGAAGGCGAAACGACGATCACGAACCTGCTCGATTCCGACGACACGCGCGTGATGCTCGACGCGCTCGGCAAGCTGGGCGTGCGGTTCACGCGCGACGGCGACACCTGCGTCGTCGCCGGCACGCGCGGCGCGTTCACCGCGAGGACGGCCGATCTGTTCCTCGGCAACGCCGGCACCGCGGTGCGCCCGCTGACGGCGGCGCTTGCGGTCAACGGCGGCGACTACCGCGTGCACGGCGTGCCGCGCATGCACGAGCGGCCGATCGGCGATCTCGTCGACGGCCTGCGGCAAATCGGCGCGCAGATCGATTACGAACAGAACGAAGGCTTTCCGCCGCTGCGGATCAAGCCGGCGGCGATCACGGTCGACGCGCCGATCCGCGTGCGCGGCGACGTGTCGAGCCAGTTCCTGACCGCGCTACTGATGACCTTGCCGCTCGTGAAGGCGAAGGACGGCAAGATCGTCGTCGAAGTCGACGGCGAACTGATCTCGAAGCCGTACATCGACATCACCATTCGACTGATGGAACGCTTCGGCGTGACCGTCGAGCGCGACGGCTGGCAGCGCTTCGTCGTGCCGGCCGGGGTCCGTTACCGCTCGCCGGGGCGCATCATGGTCGAGGGCGACGCGTCGTCGGCGTCGTATTTCCTCGCGGCCGGCGCGCTCGGCGGCGGCCCGCTGCGCGTCGAGGGCGTCGGCCGGGCGAGCATCCAGGGCGACGTCGGCTTCGCGAACGCGCTGATGCAGATGGGCGCGAACGTGTCGATGGGCGACGACTGGATCGAGGTGCGCGGCATCGGCCACGATCACGGCAAGCTCGATCCGATCGACATGGATTTCAACCTGATTCCGGACGCCGCGATGACGATCGCGGTCGCGGCGCTCTTTGCGAGCGGCACGAGCACGCTGCGCAACATCGCGAGCTGGCGCGTGAAGGAAACCGACCGCATCGCGGCGATGGCGACCGAATTGCGCAAGCTCGGCGCGGTGGTCGAGGAGGGGCCCGACTATCTGGTCGTCACGCCGCCTCAGCGGCTCACGCCGAACGCGACGATCGACACCTACGACGATCACCGGATGGCGATGTGCTTCTCGCTCGTCAGCCTGGGCGGCGTGCCCGTGCGGATCAACGACCCGAAGTGCGTCGGCAAGACGTTCCCCGACTATTTCGACCGCTTCGCCGCGCTCGCCAAGGCCTGACCGACCGTACCCGATGAAATCGACCCGACCCTTTCACCCGACCCCCGTCATCACGATCGACGGCCCGACCGCTTCCGGCAAGGGCACCGTCGCGGCGCTCGTCGCCGCGCACCTCGGCTTTCACCTGCTCGACAGCGGCGCGCTGTACCGGCTCGCTGCGCTCGCGAGCGTGCGCTACGGGATCGACGCGCAGGACATCGACGCGCTCGTGAAGCTGATCGACGACCTCCACATCACGTTTCGCGAGGGCTGCGCGCAGCTCGACGGCGTCGACGTGTCGAACGACATCCGCGCGGAGGCGGTCGGCAACCGCGCGTCGGCGATCGCCGTGCACGGCCCGGTGCGCGTGGCGCTGGTGGCGCGCCAGCGGGCTTTCCGCAAGACGCCGGGCCTGGTTGCGGACGGCCGCGACATGGGCACCGTGATCTTCCCGGACGCCGTGCTCAAGGTGTTTCTGACGGCCAGCGCCGAGGCTCGCGCGGCGAGGCGGCATAAGCAATTGATGCAAAAAGGATTTTCTGCTAATATAGATAACTTGCTCCGGGATTTGCGTGAGCGTGACGCGCGTGACAGCAATCGCGCGGCCGCGCCGCTGAAGCCCGCGGCAGATGCCAAGCTGCTCGATACGTCGGCGCTTTCGGTCGATCAAGCGGTCGATCAGGTGCTGCAGTGGTACCGGGCGCTCGGCCAGCCGGCCTGAAAAGGCGGGCAGCAGTAGGTGCTGGGCGCGCGAGCGCTCAGCGTGTTTCAAACCCTTAACCCCGTATGGTTTCGATCTGGCTCTTTCAGCCTGCCATTCCGGCCGGCGTGGCACAGCGATCCATGCACAATCCGATTTTTATGTCCGACCTGCAAACCTCCACCCCGAATACCGAATCCTTTGCGGCTCTGTTCGAAGAGTCGCTGACCCGCCAAGACATGCGCGCCGGCGAAGTGATTTCCGCCGAAGTCGTGCGCGTCGACCACAACTTCGTGGTCGTCAATGCAGGCCTGAAGTCCGAGGCTTACATTCCGATCGAGGAATTCCTGAACGATCAGGGCGAGGTTGAGGTGCAGTCGGGCGATTTCGTGTCCGTCGCGATCGACGCACTCGAAAACGGCTACGGCGACACGATCCTGTCGCGCGACAAGGCGAAGCGCCTTGCATCGTGGCTGTCGCTGGAAAAGGCCCTCGACAACAACGAACTCGTCACCGGCACCATCACCGGCAAGGTGAAGGGCGGCATGACCGTGATGGTCAACGGCATCCGCGCGTTCCTGCCGGGTTCGCTGGTCGACACGCGTCCGGTCAAGGACACGACCCCGTACGAAGGCAAGACGCTCGAGTTCCGCGTGATCAAGCTCGATCGCAAGCGTAACAACGTCGTGCTGTCGCGTCGTGCCGTGATCGAGGCAACGCAAGGCGAAGAGCGCGCGAAGCTGCTCGAGACGCTGAAGGAAGGCGCGATCGTCAACGGCGTGGTCAAGAACATCACCGACTACGGCGCGTTCGTCGACCTCGGCGGCATCGACGGCCTGCTGCACATCACCGACATCGCATGGCGTCGCGTGCGTCACCCGAGCGAAGTCCTGTCGGTTGGCCAGGAAGTCACCGCGAAGATCCTCAAGTTCGACCAAGAGAAGAACCGCGTCTCGCTGGGCATCAAGCAACTGGGCGACGATCCGTGGGAAGGCATCTCGCGCCGTTACCCGTCGGGCACGCGCCTGTTCGGCAAGGTCACGAACATCACCGACTACGGCGCATTCGTCGAAGTGGAATCGGGCATCGAAGGCCTGGTCCACGTGTCGGAAATGGACTGGACCAACAAGAACGTCGCACCGTCGAAGGTTGTCCAGCTGGGTGACGAAGTCGAAGTCATGGTCCTCGAGATCGACGAAGACCGTCGTCGTATCAGCCTCGGCATGAAGCAGTGCAAGCCGAATCCGTGGGATGACTTCAGCCGCAACTTCAAGAAGGGCGACAAGATCACGGGCGCAATCAAGTCGATCACCGACTTCGGCGTGTTCATCGGTCTGCCGGGCGGCATCGACGGCCTGGTCCACCTGTCGGACCTGTCGTGGAGCGAAGCCGGCGAAGAAGCCGTTCGCAAGTACAAGAAGGGCGACGAAGTCGAAGCGATCGTGCTCGGTATCGACGTCGAGAAGGAGCGTATTTCGCTCGGCATCAAGCAGCTCGAAGGCGACCCGTTCAGCAACTACGTTGCAATGAACGACAAGGGTTCGATCGTCGACGGCGTGGTGAAGTCGGTCGATGCGAAGGGCGCCGTGATCACGCTGACGGGCGACATCGAAGGCTACCTGCGCGCTTCGGAAATCTCGCAGGATCGCGTCGAAGACGCACGCAACGTGCTGAAGGAAGGCGACAAGGTCAACGCGATGGTGATCAACATCGATCGCAAGTCGCGCGGCATCAACCTGTCGATCAAGGCGAAGGACTCGGCTGAACAACAGGAAGCGATCCGCGGCCTGCAGTCGGACTCGAGCGCTGCTGCGACCGGTACGACCAACCTCGGCGCGCTGCTGAAGGCGAAGCTCGACGGCCAGAACCAGTAAGCCTCGCGAGGTCTGCTGAAGTATGACCAAATCCGAGTTGGTCGCACAGCTGGCACTGCGATTTCCGCAACTTGTCCTCAAGGATGCGGATTTCGCGGTGAAAACGATGCTCGATGCGATGTCCGACGCTCTGTCGAAAGGGCATCGCATCGAAATTCGCGGTTTCGGCAGCTTCGGCCTCAACCGTCGCCCGGCGCGCGTCGGACGCAACCCGAAGTCGGGGGAGAAAGTGCAGGTGCCCGAGAAGTTCGTGCCGCACTTCAAGCCCGGCAAGGAATTGCGTGAACGCGTCGACGGTCGCGCCGGTGAGCCGCTGAAGGCTGACGACCCGGACGACGAGCGTTGAGCGTCGTGCGGTTTGCCCGGAACCTGTCCGGCGAAGGCTGAAAAGAAAGCGCCCCTAGCGGGCGCTTTTTTCATTTCCGGCGGCGGCAGGACGACGCACTCCGAACGATCTGCGCTGACGCCGAAACGCATCCTTTACAATACGGGTCGATTCGGCGACGCGAAGGGGAGTCGCGCGCCGCGGCAAACCTCAACAAAGAGAGGGCTACATGAAGTTTATCGTCTGGCTGATCCGGGTATTGGTGTTCGTGCTGCTGCTGGTGCTCGCGCTGGCCAATACGCAAACCGCGACGCTGAATTTCGTTGCCGGCTACGCGTGGCAGGCGCCGCTGATCCTGATCGGTCTCGCGTTCTTCGTCGTCGGTCTGCTGGCCGGTCTGCTGTCTGCGCTGCCGTCAATCTTCCGGCTGCGTCTGGAGAACGGACGTCTCAAGCGGGATCTGCGCGCCGCGCGTGAAACCCCGGCGGTCGTCGACCAGCCGCCGATGCCGCCCGTCATTTAACACCGACGCCGCGCGAATTTCGCGCGGTTTTCGTCTCTGCTTCGATATCTCGCATGGATCTGGATTTCTGGTGGTTGCTCGCGATTCCCGTCGCGTTCGCGCTCGGATGGGCGGCGTCACGCTATGACCTGAAGAATCTCCTGTCGGAGAGCGCCAACCTGCCGCGCTCGTATTTTCGCGGCCTGAATTTTCTGTTGAACGAACAACCGGACAAGGCGATCGATGCGTTCATCGAGGTCGCCAAGCTCGACCCCGAGACGGTCGAGCTGCACTTCGCGCTCGGCAACCTGTTTCGCCGCCGCGGCGAGACGGACCGCGCGATCCGCGTCCACCAGAACCTGCTGAGCCGCACGGACCTGCCGGTGAACGAGCGCGACCACGCGCTGTACGAGCTCGGCCAGGACTTCCTGAAGGCCGGCCTGCTCGACCGGGCGGAGGAGGCGTTCCACCGCCTCGCCGACGGCGACTACGCGCTCGGTGCGCAGCGGGCGTTGCTGACGATCTACGAGATCGAAAAGGACTGGAACAAGTCGATCGACACCGCGCGACGCATCGAGTCGATGAGCGACAAGCCGCTCGGCATCGAAATCGCGCAGTTCCACTGCGAACTCGCGCAGGATGCGCTGCAGCGCAAGAACACCGCGGCGGCGGCCGAGCAGTTGAAGCTCGCGCTCGCGGCGAACCCGCAGAACGTGCGCGCGACGATCCTGTCGGGCGACGCGGCCGAAGCGGCCGGCGATCCCGCCGCCGCGATCGGTCACTGGAAGCGCGTCGAAACGCAGAACCCCGCCTACCTGCCGCTCGTCGCCGACAAGCTGATGAAGGCGTACATCGCGCTCGGCAAGCCGGTCGACGGCGCGGAGCTGCTGATGGGCTATGTCGATCGCTATCCGTCGAACGATCTGCTCGACATCGCGTATCAGCACATCGCGGGCATGCGCGGCCAGGACGCTGCGCACGCACTCGCGCGCGCGCAGATGGAGAAGTCGCCGAACCTGTCGGGCATGCTGCACCTGCTGGATGCGCAGATCGCCGCGGCCGACGAGCCGCGCCGTAAGGAGCTTGAAATGATGCGCGCGCTGATCCGGCAGCGCACCAAGAATCTGCCGCGCTATACGTGCCAGAATTGCGGTTTCCGGGCACGGCTCTTCTACTGGCAGTGCCCCGGTTGCAGCGGCTGGGAAACCTATGCGCCGCGGCGCGTCGAACCTGCGATGCCGGGCTGATCCCGGCGAGCGGCGCGACGCGTGGCGGTTGCCGCCGGCTTCGGCCGGGCGGCCAAGTTAGTCAATTACCGGGACGTACCGGAACATCTATGAAAATCACCATCATCGGCACCGGCTATGTCGGTCTTGTCACGGGTTCCTGTCTCGCGGAGATCGGCCACGACGTCTTCTGTCTCGATGTCGATCCGCGCAAGATCGAGATCCTGAACAACGGCGGGATGCCGATTCACGAACCGGGCCTGCTCGACATCATCGCGCGCAATCGCGCGGCAGGGCGGCTGCGTTTCTCGACCGACATCGAGGCGAGTGTCGCCCACGGCGAGATCCAGTTCATCGCGGTCGGCACGCCGCCCGACGAGGACGGCTCGGCCGACCTGCAATACGTGCTCGAGGCCGCGCGCAACATCGGCCGCCACATGACGGGCTTCAAGGTGATCGTCGACAAGTCGACGGTGCCGGTCGGCACCGCGCAGCGCGTGCGCGCGGTGGTCGACGACGCGCTCGCGGCCCGCGGGCTCGGCGGCAGCGTCGCGCATCGCTTCTCGGTCGTCTCCAATCCGGAATTCCTGAAGGAAGGCGCGGCCGTCGAAGATTTCATGCGGCCGGACCGGATCATCATCGGCGTCGACCACGACGAGACGGGCAGCGTGGCGCGCGAGAAGATGAAGAAGCTCTACGCGCCGTTCAACCGCAATCACGAGCGCACGATCTACATGGACGTGCGCTCGGCCGAATTCGCGAAGTACGCGGCGAACGCGATGCTCGCGACGCGCATCTCGTTCATGAACGAGATGTCGAATCTGGCCGACAAGGTCGGCGCCGACATCGAAGCGGTGCGGCGCGGGATCGGCTCCGATCCGCGGATCGGCTATCACTTCCTGTATGCGGGCGTCGGCTACGGCGGCTCGTGCTTCCCGAAGGACGTGCAGGCGCTGATCCGCACGGCCGGCGAGAACGGCCAGCCGCTGCGCATCCTGGAGGCCGTCGAGGCGGCCAACTCGGCGCAGAAGGACGTGCTGATCGGCAAGATCGAACAGCGCTTCGGCGCGGATCTGAGCGGCCGCACGTTCGCGGTGTGGGGCCTCGCGTTCAAGCCGAATACCGACGACATGCGCGAGGCGCCGAGCCGCCGGCTCATCGCCGCGCTGCTCGCGCGCGGCGCGACCGTGCGCGCGTATGACCCGGTCGCGATCGACGAGGCGCGCCGCGTGTTCGCGCTCGATTTCGAAGCAGGCGCCGACGCGCTCGCGCGTCTGCACTTCGTCGATACGCAGGATGCGGCGGTCGCCGGCGCGGATGCGCTCGTGATCGTCACCGAGTGGAAGGAATTCCGCAGTCCGGATTTCACGCGCCTGAAAGCGGAGCTGAAGGCGCCGGTGATCTTCGACGGGCGCAATCTGTACGAGCCGGATGCGATGGCCGAGATCGGCATCGACTACTACGCGATCGGACGCCCGTATGTCGACCCCCAAACCGTTTCCCGTGGGTGAGCGCACGATGAGTTCTCTTCGCGAAGTGGTGCCGGTCCCGCGCGCGCAGCTGGCGAAGTCGCGCGTGCTCGTCGTCGGCGACGTGATGCTCGACCGCTACTGGTTCGGCAACGTCGACCGCATTTCGCCGGAAGCGCCGGTGCCCGTCGTGCACGTGCAGCGTCAGGAAGAGCGGCTCGGCGGCGCGGCCAACGTCGCGCGCAACGTCGTGACGCTCGGCGCGCAGGCGGGGCTGCTGTGCGTGGTCGGCTGCGACGAACCGGGCGAGCGGATCGTCGAACTGCTGGCCAGCAGCGGCGTCACGCCGCATCTCGAACGCGACGCGGCGCTGCCGACGACCATCAAGCTGCGCGTGCTGGCACGCCAGCAGCAGCTGCTGCGCGTCGACTTCGAGGCGACGCCGACGCACGAAGTGCTGCTCGCGGGCCTCGCCCATTTCGACACGTTGCTGCCGCAGCACAACGTCGTGCTGATGTCGGACTACGCGAAGGGCGGTCTCACTCACGTGACGACGATGATCGAGCGCGCGCGCGCGGGCGGCAAACCGGTGCTCGTCGATCCGAAGGGCGACGACTGGGCGCGCTATCGCGGTGCATCGCTGATCACGCCGAATCGCGCGGAGCTGCGCGAAGTGATCGGGCACTGGAAGTCGGAGGACGATCTGCGCGAGCGGGTCGCGAAGCTGCGCGCGGAGCTCGACATCGACGCGCTGCTGCTCACGCGTTCCGAGGAGGGGATGACGCTCTTCTCGGCGGCGGGCGAGCTGCATGCGCCGGCGCTCGCGCGCGAGGTGTACGACGTATCGGGTGCGGGCGACACCGTGATCGCGACGGTCGCGACGATGCTCGGCGCCGGCGTGCCGCTCGTCGACGCCGTGGTGCTCGCGAACCGCGCGGCGGGGATCGTGGTCGGCAAGCTCGGCACGGCCACCGTCGACTACGACGAACTGTTTCATTGAGCGATCGCCGCGGCCCGACCGAGCGCCGCGCGATCGTCTCGTCATTTTTCAGGCAGGATGACCATGACCCTCATCGTCACCGGTGCAGCCGGTTTCATCGGCGCGAACATCGTCAAGGCGCTCAACGAGCGCGGCGAGTCGCGCATCATCGCGGTCGACAATCTGACGCGCGCGGACAAGTTCCGTAACCTCGTCGATTGCGAGATCGACGACTATCTCGACAAGACCGAATTCGTCGAACGCTTCGCGCGCGGCGATTTCGGCAAGGTGCGCGCGGTGTTCCACGAAGGCGCCTGTTCGGACACGATGGAAACCGACGGCCGCTACATGATGGACAACAACTTCCGCTACAGCCGCGCGGTGCTCGATGCGTGCCTCGCGCAGGGCGCGCAGTTCCTGTACGCGTCGTCGGCGGCGATCTACGGCGGCTCGACGCGCTTCGTCGAAGAGCGCGAGGTCGAGGCGCCGCTGAACGTGTACGGCTACTCGAAGTTCCTGTTCGACCAGGTGATCCGCCGCGTGCTGCCGAGCGCCAGGAGCCAGATCGCCGGGTTCCGCTACTTCAACGTGTACGGTCCGCGCGAGACGCACAAGGGGCGCATGGCGTCGGTGGCGTTCCACAACTTCAACCAGTTCCGCGCGGAAGGCAAGGTCAAGCTGTTCGGCGAGTACAACGGTTACGCGCCGGGCGAGCAGACGCGCGACTTCGTGTCGGTGGAAGACGTCGCGAAGGTCAACCTGTTCTTCTTCGATCATCCGGAGAAGTCGGGCATCTTCAATCTCGGCACGGGCCGCGCGCAGCCGTTCAACGACATCGCGTCGACGGTCGTCAATACGCTGCGTGCGCTCGACAACCTGCCGCCGCTCACGCTCGCGCAGCAGGTCGAGCAGGGCTTGATCGAATACGTGGCGTTCCCCGATGCGCTGCGCGGCAAGTACCAGTGCTTCACGCAGGCCGACCAGACGAAGCTGCGCGCGGCCGGCTACGACGCGCCGTTCCTGACGGTGCAGGAAGGTGTCGATCGCTACGTGCGTTGGCTGTCCGGCCAGGTTTAAGCGCGCGCGTCGCATCGCTAGACTGGGTCTCACGGTCGGCAGCCGCCGGCCGCTTTCATCGGAGATCCAGCACATGATCAGGAAATGGTTGGCCGCCGCGGCGCTGTCCGGCGTGATCGCGTCGGCCTGGGCGGCCGTCGACGTCAACACCGCGAACGAAAACGCGCTCGTCGGCATCAGGGGAATCGGCCCGGCGCGGGCCAAGGCGATTCTGGACGAACGCAGCGCACGTGGCCCGTTCAAGAGCGCGGACGACCTCGCATCGCGCGTGAAGGGAATGGGCGGCCATACGGTCGAGCGTCTTCAACAGGAGGGCTTGACCATCGGCGCGGCAGGCGCGGCCGGTGCGGGCACGGCTGCTGCCGGCAAGCCGGCAGCACCGAAGCCGGCCGCCGCGGCCGCCCGCACACCACAGAAGTAGCGCACGCGCCACCACAAGATCCTTCAGGCGCCGTCGTTGGACGGCTTCCCGCGGCATGCCGCGGGTTTTTTGCGTGGCCCGTCGCGCGTTGCGCGATCGCGCATCGCATCGCACCGGTATTCCATCGCCGCGAAGGGGTTGCCCGCGCGAGCGTCGGTGCTGGTTTACAATCGATCGATTGATCGGCCTCGCACTCACGGTATCCCATGGCTTACAAAACGATTGAAGACACGATCGGCAACACCCCGCTCGTGCAACTGGTCCGCCTGCCGGACGACGAGATTCGCGCGCGCAACAACGTCGTGCTCGCGAAGCTCGAAGGCAACAACCCGGCCGGCTCCGTGAAGGATCGTCCGGCGCTGTCGATGATCAGCAAGGCGGAAGCGCGCGGCCGTATCAAGCCGGGCGACACGCTGATCGAGGCGACGAGCGGCAACACGGGCATCGCGCTCGCGATGGCCGCTGCGATCCGCGGCTACAAGATGGTGCTGGTCATGCCGGAGGATCTGTCGGTCGAGCGCCGCCAGAGCATGGCCGCGTACGGCGCGGAAATCATCCTGACGCCGGTGAAGGGCGGCATGGAACTGGCGCGCGACCTCGCCGAGCAGATGCAGCGCGAAGGCAAGGGCGTGATCCTCGACCAGTTCGGCAACCCGGACAACCCCGTCGCGCATTACGAGTCGACCGGTCCGGAGATCTGGCGCGACACCGAAGGACGCGTCACGCACTTCGTGTCCGCGATGGGCACGACGGGCACGATCATGGGCACGTCGCGCTATCTGAAGGAGCAGAATCCGGCGATCGAGATCATCGGCGCGCAACCGGAAGACGGCTCGCGCATTCCGGGCATTCGCAAGTGGCCGGAAGCCTACATGCCGACGATCTTCGATCGCAGCCGCGTCGATCGCGTCGAGAACGTGAGCCAGGCCGCGTCCGAAACGATGGCGCGCCGGCTCGCGGCCGTCGAAGGCATTTTTGCCGGGATCTCGTCGGGCGGCGCCTGCGAAGTCGCGATGCGCATCGCGCGGCAGGTCGAGAACGCGACGATCGTGTTCATCGTCTGCGACCGCGGCGACCGTTACCTGTCGACCGGCGTGTTTCCTGCGTGATCGCGGCCCACGGCCGCACGCCGTCGAGCCGATGAAAAAAGCGCCGCATCGAGCGGCGCTTTTCGTTTGTGCGAACGCTGCTTATTGCGCAGACGGGTCCGTGTCGGCGGGCGGCAGCGGCAGTGCGCCGCTCGCCTCCATTTGCGCCTTCACCGCTTCGCCGAGCTGATACACGCTGAGCGCGTAGAAGAAGCTGCGGTTGTAGCGCGTCAGCACGTAGAAGTTCTTCAGCCCGAGCATGTACTCGGTCGCGTGTCCCGGCGACGGCAGGTCGACCACGGTGACCGGCGTACCGGCTTCGGTCGTGATGTTGACGGTCGGCTCGTTGAGCGTCATGCCGGCGCGCAGCAACTGCGACAGCGCCCAGTGCGGTTCGGGCTGACCGTCGGCGGCGGCTTGCGCGATGCCGAGGCTGCCGGTGTCCGGCGTGATCCGCCAGACCACCGGGCGATCGGTTTCCCAGCCGTGCTGCTTCAGGTAGTTCGCGACGCTGCCGATCGCGTCGGCAGGACTACTGCGCAGATCGACGTGGCCGCCGCCGTCGTAGTCGACCGCGTATTCGCGGATGCTGCTCGGCAGGAACTGCGGAATGCCGATCGCGCCCGTGTACGAGCCGAGCACGGTGGTCGGGTCGAGCTGGCTGTCGCGCGTCCAGACGAGGAAGTCCTCGAGGTTCTTGCGGAACGTCGCCTGGCGGCTGTCGCGATTCGGCGTGTCGGGATAATCGAACGTGAGCGTCGTCAGCGCATCGAGCACGCGGAAGTTGCCCATGTAGCGCCCGTAGATCGTTTCGACGCCGATGATGCCGACGATCACTTCGGGCGGCACGCCGAACTCTTGCGACGCGCGCTGCAGCGTCGCACGGTTCGCCTTCCAGAATTTCACGCCGGCATTGATGCGGATCGGCTCGATGAAGCGCGAACGATAAACGCGCCAATTCTTCACCGACGGCGTGGGCGCGGGCTTCACGAGCTTCAC
The DNA here is from genome assembly GCF_000745665.1 of Burkholderia sp. WP42. Classification (NCBI taxonomy): domain Bacteria; kingdom Pseudomonadati; phylum Pseudomonadota; class Betaproteobacteria; order Burkholderiales; family Burkholderiaceae; genus Burkholderia; species Burkholderia sp. WP42. Next base: position 149,997 of record NZ_JQJT01000024.1, read on the forward strand.
GGCGGTCGCCGAATAGCTGACGCGCGAGAACAGCGCATGCAGGCTCGCGGCATCGAAGCCGTCGCGGCTCACCATCTCGTCGATGAATGCATCGACCTTCGCGTTGTTCGCGTAGCGCTGCGGAACGATTTCTTCTTCGAAGGTCTGGCCTTGCGGCGCCGGCTGCTGCGGTTGGGCCTGCGCGACGAGCATGCCGGCGGGCTTCGTCGGCTGCGTCTGCGCGTGCGCGGGCGAGACCGCGGCCGTGGCGGCGAGCGCAGCGGCGACGAGTGGAGCGCGAACGTGCAACAGCGTGGAGAGAAGGGCGGCGGGCTTGCTGGAATTCATGTCGAAGCGGGCGGACAGGGCGGTGGGGTACGGTGCAGTATACCCGACGCATCCCGCGCGCCGGGACGTGGCGGCGCAGCGTTGTGGTAAGTTAGCGGCGAATTCGCGGCAAGACGATGGACATCATTGATGGAGACCTGCGGCGCACCCGACGCCGCGGATGACAGCTTATGGCAACCGCCTTCTATACGCACCCCGACTGCATGCTGCACGAGATGGGAGAGTGGCATCCGGAATGCCCGGCCCGCTTGTCGGCGATCCAGGATCAGCTGATCGCGAGCCGCATCGACGACCTGATCGTGCACGAATCCGCGCCGTTCGCGAGCGAGGTCGCGTTGGGTCGCGTGCATACGCAGGCTCATATCGACTACATCCGCAGCATGACGCCGGTCGACGGCTACGTCGAAATCGATCCCGACACGCTGATGAATCGCGACACCTGGCGCGCCGCGTTGCGCGCGGCCGGCGCCGCGATCGCGGCGACCGATGCGGTGATCGAGGGCCGCTACGCGAATGCGTTCTGCAGCGTGCGGCCGCCCGGTCATCACGCGGAGCCTGCGCGCGCGATGGGCTTTTGCTTCTTCAACAACGTGGCGATCGCCGCGCGGCACGCGCTCGACGTCCACGGCCTCGAACGTGTCGCGATCATCGATTTCGACGTGCATCATGGCAACGGCACCGAAGCGGCGTTCGCGAACGACGAGCGCGTGCTGATGTGCAGCTTCTTCCAGCATCCGTTGTACCCGTTCTCGGGCGCCGACCATCAGGCGCCGAACATGGTCAACCTGCCGATGCCCGCGCGCAGCAACGGGATGGCGGTGCGCGAAGCGGTCGACATGTTCTGGTTGCCGCGGCTCGATGCGTTCAAGCCGCAGATGGTGTTCGTGTCGGCCGGCTTCGACGCGCATCGCGAGGACGACATCGGCAATCTCGGGCTCGTCGAGGCCGATTTCGAATGGCTGACCGCGCAGATCGTCGAGGTCGCGCGCCGGCACGCGCAGGGCCGCATCGTCAGCTGCCTCGAGGGCGGCTACAACCTGTCGGCGCTCGGGCGCAGCGTCGTCGCGCATCTGCGCGCGCTCGCCGGCGTCTGACGCGCGCGGCGAGCTGCCGCGCATCGGCAAGCGGTCGCGGCTGCGCAGCTTGCCGGCCGCGACCGCGCCGCGCGACCTGCTCGGCTACCGGCGGGCGCAGCGCGTCCACGCAGCCCGCGCGACCTCAGCCGGCCGGCGCGTGCGCGTGAATCCACGCGATCAGCGCATCGATCACGCGCTCGCGCTCGAGATCATTCATCGTTTCGTGGAATCCGCCTTCGTAGAGCGTCAGCGTGCGATCGGGCGAGCCGACGTGCGCGCCGAACGCGCGGCTGCCGTCGGGTTCCGTCAGCTTGTCACTGGTGCCGTGATAGACGAGCACCGGCACGCGCAGCGAGCCGCGGCCGCGTTCGATGCGCGCCATCGCGTCGAGGAGTTCGGCGCCGGTGCGCGCGGGCACCGCGTCGTGGTGCACGAGCGGGTCGGCCCGATTGGCCGCGACGATCGCCGGATCGCGCGACAGCAGCGCCGCATCGATCCTGATCGCGGGGAAGCTCGGCCACACGCGGCTGATGAAGCGGCTCATCGCCAGCATCCAGCGCGGCACGTCGCGCCCTGGCGCGAGCGCCGGGCTCGACAGCACGAGGCCAGCGAGCGTGTGGCCACTGGCCGGCAGGCGTTCGATCGCATACAGCGCCGCAATGGCGCCGCCCATGCTGTGCCCCATCAGGAAGAGCGGCGTATTGCCGCGCGCGGCTTCGGCAACCAGCGCATCCGCGTCGTTCAGGTAATCGTCGAAGCGCTCGACCCACGCGCGCTTGCCCGGCGACCGGCCGTGCCCGCGCAGGTCGATCGCCAGCACCGAGATGCCCGCCGCGTTCAGCCGTGCTGCCAGCCGCTCGTAGCGCCCCGCATGTTCGGCGAGGCCGTGTACGAGCGCGACCGTCGCGCGCGGCGGCGCGCTGCCGTCCGCGGCCGGCCAGCGGTACAACGCCAGTTCGAGCCCGTCCGCGGTGCGCAGCCGGCCCATTCGCGCCGGGGGACACGCGGCCGGATCCCCGGCTGCGATGGCGGCTGCGGCGGCTGCAGTGTCGGGCGGCGTGATGGCGCTCATCTGGCGGTCTCCTTGTCAGTTGGCATGGGTATTCCGGATCATAGTCGCGGCCTTCGCGCAAGGGAGTCGCTGCGCGCCTCTAATTTCACTGGGTTATGAAAAGAGCGAAATTGATTATTAAGGGGAATGAGGTGTTTGCGGTAAAATCGCCGGCTATTCCAGATGCATCTGGCGGCTGACCGGCGACCCTCGCCTGCCGGCCGCCGTTTTGTTTACATGATCGAATTACGCAATCTGTCGCAGCGTTTTCCCGGGCCGTCCGGCTGGGTGGACGCATTGCACAACGTCAACCTGTCGATTCCGCAGGGCGAGGTGTTCGGCATCATCGGCCGCAGCGGCGCCGGCAAGAGCACGCTCGTGCGCACCATCAACCTGCTCACACGGCCTACCGAAGGCAACGTCGTCGTCGGCGGGCGCGATCTCACGGTGCTGCCGGCCGGCGCACTGCGCGAGGCGCGCCGCGAAATCGGCATGATCTTCCAGCACTTCAACCTGCTGTCGTCGCGCACGGTGTTCGACAACGTCGCGCTGCCGCTCGAACTGGCCGGCGCGAGCCGTGCCGAGATCGAAGCCGCCGTGCTGCCGCTGCTCGAGCTCGTCGGGCTGTCCGCGCAGAAAGACCGCTATCCGGCCCAGATCAGCGGCGGCCAGAAGCAGCGTGTCGGCATCGCGCGCGCGCTCGCGAGCAAGCCGAAGGTGCTGCTGTCGGACGAAGCGACGTCGGCGCTCGATCCCGAAACCACGCGTTCGATCCTCGATCTGCTCAAGCGCATCAACCGCGAGCTGGGCCTCACGATCGTGCTGATCACGCACCAGATGGAAGTGATCAAGCAGGTATGCGATCGCGTCGCGGTGCTCGACGCGGGCCGCGTGGTCGAGCAGGGGCGCGTGATCGACGTGTTCCTGCAACCGCATCACGAAGTGACGCGCGCGCTGATCGGCGACGTGATCGCGCAGGAGCTGCCGCCGGCGCTGAAGGCGCGCGTGGCCGAGCGGATGAAGACCGGCAGCGGGCATCTGTTGCGGCTCGCGTTCACCGGCACGGGCGTCGACCAGCCGATCCTGTCGGAAACGATCCGCCGCTACGAGCTCGATTTCAACATCCTGCACGGCCAGATCGACGAGATCCAGGGTCAGGCGTTCGGGTCGCTCGCCGTGCTCGCTGGCGGCGAGCCGGGCAAGGTCGGGCAGGCGCTCGCGTTCCTGCGCGAGCAAGGTGTCGTGGTAGAGGAGCTTTCGTATGTTGAGTGAGATGTTCGATATGTTCGTGCAGTCGTTCTGGGAGACGCTGATCATGGTCGGCATCTCCGGGGCGGTCGGTGCGCTCGTCGGGCTGCCGCTCGGCGTGCTGCTCTATCTGACCGACCGCCAGGGCGTGCTGCAGAACCTCGGCGTGAATCGCGTGCTCGGCGGCCTCGTCAACGCGGTGCGCTCGACGCCGTTCATCATTCTGCTGGTCGCGGTCATTCCATTTACGCGGCTCGTCACCGGCTCGTCGATCGGCACGGCCGCGGCCGTCGTCCCGCTGACGCTCGCGGCGGCGCCGTTCATTGCGCGGCTCGTCGAGACGGCGTTGCGCGAAGTCGATCGCGGGCTGATCGAGGCCGCGCAGTCGATGGGCGCGACGACGTCGCAGATCGTCTTCAAGGTGCTGCTGCCCGAGTCGCTGCCGGGCATTGTCGCGGGTCTGACGATCACGTTCGTGTCGCTGGTCGGCTATTCGGCGATGGCCGGCGCGATCGGCGGCGGCGGGCTCGGCGATCTCGGGATCCGCTACGGCTACCAGCGCTATCTGCCGGAAGTGATGTGGACGGTGGTCGCGATCCTCATCGTGTTCGTGCAGATCGTGCAATCGTTCGGCGACTGGCTCGTACGCCGGCTGAGCCACAAGTAAAAAGACCTTCATCCTTCGGGGGAGACGATGCAACGACGCTTCATGCTCAAGTTCGCGGCCGCCATTAGCGCGGCTGCACTGTTCGCGAGCGCGCATGCGCAGGCCGAAACGATCAAGGTCGGCGTGACGGGTGGCCCGCACGCGCAGATCATGGAATACGTGAAGAAGGTCGCGGCGCGAAGCGGCCTCGACATCCGCATCGTCGAATTCTCCGACTACGTGCAGCCGAACGCGGCGCTCGCCGCGGGCGACCTCGACGCGAACAGCTATCAGCACGACCCGTATCTGCAGGCGCAGGTGAAGGACCGTGGCTACAAGCTGATCAAGGTCGCGGATACCGTCACGTTCCCGATGGGCATCTACTCGAAGCGCGTGAAGTCGCTGGCCGAGCTGGCGCCCGGTGCGCGCGTCGCGGTACCGAACGATCCGACCAACGGCGGCCGCGCGCTGCTGCTGCTGCAGAAGCAGGGGCTGCTGAAGCTGCGCGCGGATGCGGGGCTGAAGGCGACGCCGCTCGACATCGTCGACAATCCGCGCAAGCTGAAGATCGTCGAGCTCGACGCGGCGCAGATCCCGCGCTCGCTCGGCGACGTCGACGCGGCCGCGATCAACACCAACTACGCGATGGAAGCCGGGTTGAAGCCGAAGCAGGACGCGATCGCGATCGAGGGCCCGAACGGTCCGTACGCGAACGTCCTCGCGATTCGCGAAGCCGACCGCGCGCGACCGTGGGTGGCGAAGCTCGTCGCGGCCTATCGGAGCCCGGAAGTGAAGCAATTCATCGAACAGAAGTTCGGCGGCGCGGTGATCGCCGCCTGGTAAGCAGTCAGCGCGAGATGCAGGGCGCGCCCGGTGCCGATTAGAGTCGATGATCCAAATCCCGGGCTTTGCGCCCGGGTTTTTTCTCTTTTAAAATAGAACGATCGTTCGCTATTACCGGCGCGCCGTCGAGGAGCGCTATCCTCGGCGGCCATGATGGGCCCGCTTGGCCGCGCAATCACGGGGCCTCGCTATAGAATGGCCTCTGGTCGTATTCGTAACTTTGGAGCGTGTGCATGAAAATCCTGGTGCCAGTGAAAAGAGTGGTCGATTACAACGTGAAGGTCCGCGTGAAGTCGGACAACACGGGCGTCGACATCGCGAACGTGAAGATGTCGATGAACCCGTTCGACGAAATCGCCGTTGAAGAAGCGGTGCGCCTGAAGGAAGCGGGCGTGGCGACCGAAGTGGTCGCGGTTTCGGTGGGCGTGACGCAGGCGCAGGAAACGCTGCGCACGGCGCTGGCGATCGGCGCGGACCGCGCGATCCTGGTCGAGTCGACCGACGGCGTCGAGCCGCTGGCCGTCGCGAAGATCCTGAAGGCGCTGGTCGACAAGGAGCAGCCGCAACTGGTGATCCTCGGCAAGCAGGCGATCGACGACGACTCGAACCAGACGGGCCAGATGCTGGCCGCGCTGGCAGGTCTGCCGCAGGCGACGTTCGCCTCGAAGGTCACGGTCGCCGATGGCAAGGCCACGGTCGCACGTGAAGTCGACGGCGGTGCGGAAACGCTGTCGCTGACGCTGCCGGCGGTCGTCACGACCGACCTGCGTCTGAACGAGCCGCGCTACGTGACGCTGCCGAACATCATGAAGGCGAAGAAGAAGCCGCTGGAAACGGTCAAGCCGGCAGACCTCGGCGTGGACGTGACGCCGCGTCTGAAGACGCTGAAGGTGGCCGAGCCGCCGAAGCGCGCGGCCGGCGTGAAGGTGCCGGACGTGAAGACGCTGGTCGAGAAGCTGAAGACCGAAGCCAAGGTGCTGTAAGAGGGAGCGGAAAGAAATGACGATTCTGGTGATTGCAGAACACGACAACGCGTCGATCAAGGCCGCGACGCTGAACACGGTCGCAGCGGCAGCGAAGATCGGCGG